>NZ_JAGTPI010000004.1:0-187951 GCF_021147825.1 Pseudomonas quasicaspiana | reverse complement strand
CGATAAGGCTGGACGCGATAGACCTGATATCCGCGGTGCTCTTATCGCGGGCAAGCCTCGCTCCCACAGGATTTATGCCATCCCAAATACTGCACCATTTCTAAAAGAGGCCAGCGCAGCCGCCGCATCTGTGTCGCCAGATAGTCAGCCTTACCGGCTAAAGCCGGTCCCACGGCTCACTCAATCCGCAAAAAGCGCTTTAACTGTTCGCCCTGAACGATAGCGTCATGGCGGCCCAACTTTGAAACCATCGGGGGCAACCCCACTCCTTCGGGAGCTATGGGATCAACTGTGGGAGCGAGGCTTGCCCGCGATAAGGCTGTACGCGATAGACCTGATATCTGCGGTGCTCTTATCGCGGGCAAGCCTCGCTCCCACAGGATTTATGCCATCCCAAACACTGCACCATGTCTAAAAGAGGCCAGTGCAGCCGCCGCATCTGTGTCGCCAGATAGTCAGCCCTACCGGCTAAAGCCGGTCCCACGGCTCACTCAATCCGCAAAAAGCGCTTTAACTGTTCGCCCTGCGCCATGGCGTCATAGCGCCCCAGTTCAATCAATTCCCGGCAATAACCCGCCTCAAACAGCAGATAGCTGAGCACACTGGCACCGCTGGTTTTGGTCGCGCCCGGCCCCCGCAAAAACGTGCGCAACGCTCTCGGCAGTTCATGGCGATGGCGGGCTGCAATCTGGTCGATGGGCTGGCTCGGGGCAATGATCAAGACCTCCACCGGAGCGAGTCCTTTTTCACGCACGCGATGCTCGCAGGGCAGCATCTCACTGACCAGGTTCATGCGCTCCAGCACTTCGATGTCGCTTTCGAGGTTGTCGATGAAGGTGCTGTTGAGCATGTGTCCGCTGATCTGCGCCAGGGTAGGCTGCTTGCCATTCGTGACCCGCTGCACTTGCCTATTGGCATCGGCACCCCGCGGATTGCCGCTGACACCGACTACCAGAACTCGATTGGCGCCCAAATGCAGGGCGGGGCTGATCGGTGCGGACTGTCGCACCGCGCCGTCGCCAAAGTATTCCTGATCGATTTTGACCGGCGCGAACAGCAGCGGGATCGCCGAGCTGGCAAGCAAATGATCGATGGTCAGTTGCGTCGGCACTCCGAGTCGACGATGGCGCAGCCACGGATCGATGGTGCCCTTGCCCTGATAGAACGTCATGGCATGGCCTGACTCATAACCAAACGCAGTCACTGCTACCGCCCGCAGGTGTTTGGCAGCGATTGCCGCATCAATGCCTGTCAGGTCAAGCCGTTCAGTGAGCAGGTCTCGCAGCGGCGAGCTGTTGAGCAGGGCTACTGGCACTCGCGAGCCTATTCCCAGCAAGCTGTTGCCGAAGAAACGCCCGGCCTGACTCATCACCCCCGGCCAGTCGCTGCGCAGCACCTGATGGCTGCGAAAGCCCTGCCAGAACTCGGTCAATTGATGCACTGCCGTACGGAAGTGCAACGCGCCGCTGGCCAGCTTTACTGCATTGATCGCCCCTGCCGAGGTACCGACGATAACGGGGAACGGATTGGGCGCGCCGGGAGGCAGCAAATCGGCAATCCCCGCCAACACACCAACCTGATAAGCCGCCCTCGCCCCGCCACCAGACAGAATCAACCCGGTAACGGGTTCTACATCATTCACTGCATCCATTGCGATGACGGGTTCGAGCATTTAGCTGCGCCTCAGTTGATCACGTACGCTTTTTATAGATTTTTGGCTCGCCCGGAGGCCGGCTTTTGAATCGACGGTGCGCCCAGAGATACTGTTCCGGACACTCCGCAATGGCACTTTCTACCCATTGATTGATGCGCAGGCAATCGACTTCATCACTTTCGCCAGGAAAGTCCTGCAAGGGCGGATGAATAACCAGTCGATAACCACTGCCGTCCGCTAGCCGCTGCTGAGTAAAGGGTACGACCTGAGCGCGCCCCAGCTTGGCGAATTTGCTGGTGGCCGTCACGGTGGCGGCCTGAATGCCGAACAACGGGACGAAAACACTCTGCTTTGCACCGTAGTCCTGATCCGGCGCGTACCAGATGGCCCGGCCTGCGCGCAGCAGCTTGAGCATCCCGCGGACGTCTTCACGCTCTACCGCGAGGGAGTCCAGATTGTGACGCTCACGGCCGCGACGCTGGACGAAATCGAACAACGGATTTTTATGCTCGCGGTACATGCCATCAATAGTGTGTTGCTGTCCCAGCAGTGCAGCGCCCACTTCAAGCGTAGTGAAATGCAGCGCCATGAGAATCACGCCCTGCCCTTGCTGCTGTGCGGCCTGCAGGTGTTCAAGGCCTTCGATGTGCGCCAGTTTGGCTAGACGCTCCTTCGACCACCACCAGCTCATGGCCATTTCGAAAAAGGCGATGCCCGTAGACGCGAAATTTTCCTTAAGCAGACGCTTGCGTTCATCGCTGGTCAGATGCGGGAAACACAGCTCCAGATTGCGCGAAGCAATGTATTTGCGATCAGCGGCAACCCGATACATCACCGCGCCCAGTAGCCGCCCGATGATCAATAGCGCGCGGAATGGTAGTTGAACAATCAGCCACAATAGCCCGAGCCCCAGCCACAGCGGCCAGAAACGGGGGTGAAGAAAATAAGCTCGAAAACGCGGGCGATCCATTAAAGCGTCCATCAAAACCATGGCCGCGCATTCTACAACGGTTCGACCCCGCTTGCGGCTAGCGGGCGTTATCGTTATAAGTCTCGGCACTTTTAGCGACAAGCCGTTGTATGCCGACCATGAGCCAAAACGAATCGCAAGAACTGGAACCCGTCTTCCAACTCAAGGGCAGCATGCTCGCCATCACTGTGCTGGAGCTGGCCCGTAACAACCTCGAGGCCCTCGACCGCCAATTGGCGGCGAAAGTGGCCCAGGCACCGAATTTCTTCAGTAATACCCCGCTGGTGCTGGCCCTCGACAAACTTCCCGCCGACAGCGGCGCCGTGGACCTGCCCGGCCTGATGCGGGTGTGCCGTCAGCATGGCCTGCGCACACTGGCGATCCGCGCCAACCGTATCGAAGACATCGCTGCAGCCATCGCAATCGATTTGCCCGTATTACCACCTTCAGGCGCCCGCGAGCGCCCACTGGATCCGCTGGAAGGTGAAGCGGCGAAGAAAAAAGTCGAAACCCCGCCAGAGCCGACCATCAAACCAACCCGTGTGATCACTACGCCGGTGCGCGGCGGCCAGCAGATTTATGCCCAAGGCGGCGATCTCGTGGTGATTGCCCCGGTCAGTCCCGGTGCGGAACTTCTCGCCGACGGAAACATCCATGTTTACGGTCCATTGCGCGGCCGTGCGCTGGCAGGGATAAAAGGCGACACCAAGGCGCGAATCTTCTGTCAGCAAATGGGTGCCGAGCTGATATCCATCGCCGGGCAATACAAGGTTTCCGAAGATTTACGCAGGGATCCACTCTGGGGTACGTCGGTACAGGTCAGCCTGTCAGGTGACGTGTTGAACATCATCCGGCTTTAACGGATACTGCGCCATTTTCAAAGCATCCCTGATTCGTCGCGAAAACGTAGCAAAGGCAGTAGGAAATCCGGGAGCATCCATCGTTCCTGGCAAATCGCTCCCAAGGTAGGATGCCTGGCAGCTTTCAATTTCCATCATTGTTCGACGGTCGCCGCTTCAAGGGACGCTATTCAGGACTAACTGTCCTTTTCCTCTAGGGGTGATACACCTTGGCCAAGATTCTCGTGGTTACATCCGGCAAGGGTGGTGTGGGCAAGACCACCACCAGCGCCGCCATCGGTACCGGTCTCGCACTGCGCGGCCACAAAACTGTCATCGTCGACTTCGACGTCGGCTTGCGTAACCTCGACCTGATCATGGGCTGCGAGCGTCGTGTGGTATATGACTTCGTTAACGTGGTGAACGGCGAAGCCAACCTGCAACAGGCTCTGATCAAGGATAAAAAGATCGAAGGCCTGTTCGTGCTGGCGGCCAGCCAGACCCGCGACAAAGACGCGCTGACCAAAGAAGGCGTGGAAAAAGTCCTGATGGAACTCAAGGAATCCTTCGAGTACATCGTCTGCGACTCCCCTGCTGGTATTGAAACCGGTGCTCACCTGGCGATGTACTTCGCTGACGAAGCCATCGTCGTGACCAACCCGGAAGTATCGTCGGTGCGTGACTCGGACCGTATGCTGGGCCTGCTGGCCAGCAAATCGCGTCGTGCAGAGCGCGGCGAAGACCCGATCAAGGAACACCTGCTGCTGACCCGCTACAACCCGGAGCGTGTGAGCAAGGGCGAGATGCTGGGCGTCGACGACGTCAAGGAAATCCTCGCGGTGACTCTGCTGGGCGTGATCCCGGAGTCGCAGGCAGTGCTTAAAGCTTCCAACCAGGGCGTGCCGGTCATCCTCGACGACCAGAGCGATGCTGGTCAGGCTTACAGCGACGCGGTTGATCGTCTGTTGGGCAAAGAGCGCGAGCACCGTTTCCTGGACATTCAGAAGAAAGGATTTTTCGAACGCCTGTTCGGGGGTAACTGATGAACATTTTCGACTTCTTTCGTGCCAGCAAAAAAGTCAGTACCGCGTCGGTTGCGAAAGAGCGTCTACAGATCATCGTGGCGCATGAACGCGGCCAGCGTACGACTCCGGACTACCTGCCAGCCTTGCAAAAAGAGCTGGTCGAAGTGATCCGCAAGTACGTCAACATCGAGTCCAACGATGTGCAGGTTGCTCTGGAAAACCAGGGTAGCTGTTCGATTCTGGAACTCAATATCACCCTGCCAGATCGCTAGATCCGGCAGTTGCCTGCGGCGGCATCAGCACCATTCTCAAGAGTGGGGCTGATGCCGCCGTTGCGTTTAGAGGCCGTTAAATGCCGTTGTCGAACATCCGCATCATTCATCAGGACGCTGCCGTTCTGGTGATTGATAAGCCTACCCTGCTGCTTTCCGTCCCCGGCCGCGCCGAGGACAACAAGGATTGCCTGATCACCCGCCTGCAGGAAAACGGCTACCCGCAAGCCCGCATCGTCCATCGTCTGGACTGGGAAACCTCCGGGATCATTCTGCTGGCCCGCGACCCGGATACACATCGCGAGCTGTCCAGACAGTTTCATGACCGGGAAACCGAAAAAGCCTACACCGCGCTGTGCTGGGGCGAACCGACGCTGGACAGCGGCAGCATCGACCTCCCCTTGCGTTACGACCCGCCTACCAAGCCTCGGCATGTGGTGGATCACGAAGCAGGCAAGCATGCGCAGACGTTCTGGAAGGTACTGGAGCGCTGCGGTCATTACAGCCGTGTCGAACTGACGCCGATTACCGGGCGCTCGCATCAGTTGCGGGTTCATATGCTGTCGATCGGGCATCCGTTGCTGGGAGATGGTCTGTATGCACATCCGGAAGCCCTGGCGGCGTATCCACGTTTGTGCCTGCATGCGAGCATGTTGAGCTTTACCCATCCGCAGAGTGGCGAGCGCTTGCGGTTTGAGTGTCCTGCGCCGTTTTGATTACCTGAAGCGAGCTTCATATTTGCGGCGCCTGAATCGCGAGCAAGCTCGGCTCCCACATGAGATCGAATTCTCCCTGTGGGAGCCGAGCTTGCTCGCGATAAGGTCACACTGCCTTCAATGACTTGCCAACATCGCCCCGCCAATACGGTAAACTCCCGCCATTGCTGTCTGGAGTGACTTATGCGCGATGAGCTGAACAAAGGCCTGATTGATTTCCTCAAGGCCTCTCCTACCCCTTTCCATGCAACCGCTACCCTCGTCCAACACCTTGAAGCTGCTGGCTTCCAGCGCCTGGACGAACGCGAAACCTGGGCCACCGAAACCGGTGGCCGGTATTACGTCACCCGCAATGACTCGTCTATCGTGGCGTTCCGCATGGGTCGTCAGTCGCCTTTGACCGGCGGCATCCGCATGGTCGGCGCTCATACCGACAGCCCATGCCTACGGGTCAAGCCACAACCTGAATTGCAGCGCCAGGGCTTCTGGCAACTGGGCGTCGAAGTCTACGGCGGTGCCCTGCTAGCGCCATGGTTCGACCGTGACTTGTCCCTGGCTGGCCGCGTTACTTTCCGCCGCGATGGCAAGGTCGAAAGCCAGCTTATCGACTTCAAGCAGCCGATTGCCGTGATCCCCAACCTGGCGATCCATCTTAACCGTACTGCAAACGAAGGCTGGACGATCAACCCACAAACCGAGCTACCGCCGATTCTGGCTCAGGTAGCCGGTGATGAGCGGGCCGATTTCCGCGCCCTGCTCACCGACCAACTGGCACGCGAACATGGTCTGAATGCTGATGTGGTGCTTGATTACGAGCTGAGTTTCTACGACACGCAAAGCGCCGCAGTGGTGGGGTTGAACGCCGACTTCATCGCGGGTGCACGTCTGGACAATCTGCTGTCTTGCTACGCCGGCCTGCAAGCGCTGCTCGGCACAGACACTGATGAGACCTGCCTGCTGGTTTGCACCGATCATGAAGAAGTGGGCTCGTCGTCGACCTGTGGTGCGGACGGGCCGATGCTGGAGCAGATCATTCAGCGCCTGCTGCCGGACGGAGCAGATTACGTGCGTACGATCCAGAAATCGTTGCTGGTCTCCGCCGACAACGCTCACGGCATTCACCCCAACTACGCCGAGAAACACGACGCCAACCACGGCCCGAAACTCAATGCAGGCCCGGTGATCAAGGTCAACAGCAACCAGCGCTACGCCACCAACAGCGAAACCGCAGGGTTCTTCCGCCATCTGTGCATGGCTGAAGAAGTACCGGTGCAGAGCTTCGTGGTGCGCAGCGACATGGCCTGCGGTTCAACCATCGGCCCGATCACCGCCAGCCACCTGGGCGTGCGCACCGTGGACATCGGCTTGCCGACGTTTGCCATGCACTCGATCCGGGAATTGGCGGGCAGTCAGGACCTGGCGCATCTGGTTAAGGTGTTGACTGCGTTTTATGCGAGTCATGAGTTGCCATGATTAAATATCGGGGCAGGCACGCGTTCTGTGCCTGCTTACCAAGGCCTGCCTTATATCAACGCGATAACGTCCAAACCCGCCTGGACTGAATCCATCAGTCTCTGAAAGTGGGACGTCATGGACGCCTTTTTCTCGACTCTGCTACCGATTCTCGCGGGTATGCTGCTGTTATGCATTGGTTACAGCTACCAGGAGCGCAACAGCGGCGTGTTCATGATCTGGCTGGGGATGATCGGGATTCTGGGCACTGTCGTTTTCAAGATTCTGGAGAAGCTTAGTTAAGAGGACGAACTCTGAGGAATATCTCACCGAAACCAGGACCTGCTGGGGCGGTCCCGATGTCCGTGATCCCTCGTTAACTCGCGGCAAACAGCGACCTGTTGGAGCGAGGCTTGCCCGCGAAGAGCAACAACGCGGTGTGTCTGCGATACCGCGCCTTCTGTTTCGCGGGCAAGCCTCGCTCCAACAAAAAATCGATTTGATCAGGTAAGAATGCGTCGCTAGTGAGCTGCTACAGGTCCGGTTGAATGAGATTTACTATTTGGCAATCCCTCAAATATCCCGCACCACCGCACTCACGTGTATCGCGTCATGTCGCCAATACTCCAGATCACAGTCAATCAAGCGCTCGTTCTGATCGAAGTTGACTCTCGCGATACGCAATCCAGGGCTGCCCAGTGAAACCTTGAGCGCCGCAGAGGCTTCGGCGTGCAAGGCGGTGGGAACCATTTCGAAGCGAACCTGACCGTAACGCAACTCATAGCGGCTGGCGTACAGCTCGGTCAGTGACTGATTGAGGTCGTAATCGAGGATGCCGGGGAAGTATTCGGGATTAAGGTAATGCTCAACGTACAACACCAGACGCCGATCAATGCGTCGCGCACGGCAAATCTGGATCACGCTGGACAGCGCAGGCAATTGAAGCATTTCGCAGATCTTCGCCGAGGCCGGTTGCAGACGTGCCGAAATGACCAGGGTATCGGCAACCCTGCCTTGGGCCTCGACCATTGCGTGAAAGTGGCTACGGCGCATCAAGTCGTATGCCAAGCGTGGCGGTGAAATAAACCACCCGCGCCGTTCCTCTCTATAGATAAGCCCCAACGCTTCGAGCTGTACCAATGCCTCACGCAAGGTGATGCGCGTGGTATCGAACACCTCACTCAATTTACGCTCGGCAGGCAACTTGCTGCCAGGCGGCAAAAGACCATGCTCGATCTGCTCTTGCAGGGCATTACAGATCGTTGTGACCGCACGGGGCACTTCTTCGCGCATCAGGCTTCCTTTCTGGACTAGACCAGCGCCAAAACAGCGCGCTGTTTATTCTCGTTGCACACGATGGTGCATGGAAACAGCCTACGGAGTGTAGATGACTGCTCCATGACAACGCCCATCACAAACCATGCCAGCCTCACGTAAAAAACCGCTGAAGGCCTTTCAGATCAAGGCTTGCATCTTGGTCTACGCTTACCCCGCGCAACGCTGACTGACCGCGCGCCAAGCGACCAATGCGCGTCGCCAACATAAAAATGTCATCGAAAAAGCTTAACTTGGCTCAGGTATTGCTGACCTAGACCAACCAACCCGCAACGATCACTTCTAAAAAGATCTTTCAGAAGTGCACAAGGAGCTTCGAATGAAACACCTTTTGCTGGCATCACTCCTCGGTTCCGCTATCGCTCTCAGCACGTCCGTCATGGCGGCAGACGCTGACCTGAAAACCCTTGAAGCAGCCGCGAAGGTTGAAGGCGCAGTCAACAGTGTTGGCATGCCGGACGACTGGGCGAACTGGAAAGACACCTGGGCTGACTTGCAGACCAAATACGGCCTCAAGCACATGGACACGGACATGAGCTCGGCCCAGGAAATCGCCAAGTTCGACGCGGAAAAAGACAACGCCAGCGCTGACATCGGTGACGTCGGCGCGGCCTTCGGCCCTATCGCAGCGGCTAAAGGCGTGACCCAACCGTACAAGCCAAGCACCTGGGATCAGGTCCCGGACTGGGCCAAAGACAAAGACGGTCACTGGGCACTGGCCTACACCGGCACCATCGCTTTTGTAGTCAACAAAAAACTGCTGCACGGTTCTGAAGTACCCACCAAGTGGGCTGACCTGAAGAACGGCAAGTACAAGGTTACTGTGGGTGACGTGAGCACCGCAGCCCAGGCCGCCAACGGCGTTCTGGCCGCTGCGATTGCCATGAAAGGCGACGAAAGCAATATCGCGCCAGGCCTGCAATTGTTCACTGAACTGGCCAAGCAGAAGCGTCTGGCCCTCAACAACCCGAACATCCAGAGCATGGAAAAAGGCGAAGTTGAAGTGGGCATCGTCTGGGACTTCAACGGCCTGAGCTACAAGGCCAAGATGACCAACCCGGATGACTACGTGGTGCTGATCCCGTCCGATGGTTCGGTGATTTCCGGCTACACCACCATCATCAACAAATACGCGAAAAACCCTAACGCCGCCAAACTGGCTCGAGAGTACATCTTCAGTGATGCTGGTCAGATCAACCTGGCCAAGGGCAACGCACGCCCGATCCGTGCTGAGCACATCAAACTGCCAGCAGACGTTCAGGCCAAACTGCTGCCAAACGAACAGTACAAAGGCGTGACGCCGATCAAAAACGCAGCAGCATGGGAGAAGACCTCCAAGGCGCTGCCACAGATGTGGAACGAGCAAGTCATCGTCGAAATGAACTGATGCACCAAAGGCCTCAAGGATGAGGCCATTTTTTTATCTTTACGCCCAAGTATCAGCCTGTGACACACCCTGCCGGAGCGATTGGCTCATGAAACACAATGTCATCCTCATCGTGCTCGACGGCCTTAACTACGAAGTGGCCCGACACGCGATGGGCCATCTGCAGGCTTACGCCAACGCAGGTCGAGCTTCGCTTTACAAGCTGGAATGCGAATTGCCGGCACTCTCGCGCCCGCTGTACGAATGCATCCTGACGGGCGTACCGCCGATTGAAAGCGGCATCGTCCACAACCAGGTTTCCCGGTTATCGAACCAACGCAGCATGTTCCACTACGCCACCGATGCCGGGCTCAGTACCGCCGCGGCGGCCTATCACTGGGTCAGTGAACTGTACAATCGCACGCCGTTCGATGCCGCCCGTGATCGCCACACGGATGACGTGAAATTACCGATTCAGCACGGACACTTTTATTACGCTGACCATTACCCCGATTCGCACCTGTTTGCCGACGCAGAGAGTCTGCGCGTCAGGCACACGCCGAATCTGCTGTTGATTCACCCCATGAACATCGACGACGCCGGGCACAAACACGGCCTCGACAGCCCGCAATACCGCAACAGCGCACGCAGCGTTGACATCATCATCGCGGATTACCTGCAAGGCTGGCTCGACGCCGGTTATCAGGTATTGATCACCGCCGACCACGGCATGAACAACGATCGCTCCCACAACGGCCTGCTGCCCGAAGAACGCGAAGTCCCACTGTTCGTGCTGGGCGATGCGTTCAACCTGAACCCTGAGGCGACGCCAAGGCAAACCGAGTTGTGCGGCACTGTCTGCGAACTGCTCGGTGTGCCCCACGACAAACCGTTATGCCGGGAGATTCTCAAGTGAGCACCCAAAATCGCGGTAAATGGCTCGGGCTTCTCTGCCTGCTGCCGTTTGCACTGTTCTTCTTCGTGTTTCAGATCGCGCCGCTCGGCTGGGTAGCGATCAACAGCCTGCATTCCGAAGCAGGCTGGGGCCTCGAAAACTTCATCAAGGCCTTCGACTCGCGGTTCTACCGTCAGGCCATGCAGTTCAGCCTGGAGATCAGCTTCTGGTCCAGCCTGTTCGGCATCATCATTGCGGTGCTGGGCAGTTACTCGCTGCGCAATGTGGACTCTCGCCTGCGGGACTTCGTCAATTCGTTCGCCAACATGACCAGCAACTTCTCCGGCGTCCCTCTGGCCTTTGCGTTCATCATTCTGCTGGGCTTCAACGGCGCTGTAACCTTGATGCTCAAGCAGGCGGGGATCATCGAAGACTTCAACCTGTATTCGAAAACCGGGCTGATCATCCTCTACACCTACTTCCAGATCCCCCTTGGCGTGTTGCTGCTTTACCCGGCCTTCGACGCGTTGCGTCAGGACTGGCGTGATTCGGCGTCGTTGCTCGGCGCCAGCAGCTTTCAATTCTGGCGTTACATCGGTTTGCCGGTACTGACTCCCGCCCTGCTCGGCACCTTCGTGATTTTGCTGGCCAACGCGCTGGGCGCTTACGCCACGGTGTACGCCTTGACTACCGGCAACTTCAACGTGCTGCCGATCCGCATTGCAGCCATGGTCGCAGGCGATATCAGTCTTGATCCGAACATGGCCAGCGCTTTGGCAATGATTCTGGTCGGCCTGATGACACTGGTCACCGTCGTTCATCAGTGGTTGCTTAAGAGGAGCTACCATGTCTCGCGCTGAAAGAGGCCCGGCACGGTTTTATCACCGGGCGGTCGTTTATCTATTGTTCTTCATCCTGCTGCTGCCGCTGGCCGGTACGCTGCTTTACTCACTGGCCACCAGTTGGTCGGCAAGCATTCTGCCCAGTGGCCTGACCTTCAAATGGTACATCGCGCTGTGGAGCGACCCGCGCTTCCTCGCTGCGTTTGGTCAATCGCTGCTGGTCTGTGTGGGCGCGCTGATTCTCTCGGTGGTGCTGATCCTGCCGCTGCTGTTCGTGGTGCATTACCACTTCCCGCGGCTTGATGCGTTGATGAACATCCTGATCCTGCTGCCCTTCGCGGTCCCCCCGGTAGCGTCGTCCGTGGGCCTGCTGCAGCTGTATGGTTCCGGGCCGTTCGCGATGGTTGGCACGCCGTGGATTCTGATCGGCTGCTATTTCACCGTTGCCCTGCCGTTCATGTACCGGGCGATCAGTAACAACCTGCAAGCGATCAATCTGACCGACCTGATGGACGCGGCGCAGTTACTCGGTGCCAATACCTGGCAAGCAGCGTTTCTGGTGGTACTGCCCAACCTGCGCAAAGGTTTGATGGTCGCCCTGCTGCTGTCGTTTTCCTTCCTGTTCGGCGAGTTCGTGTTCGCCAACCTGCTGGTCGGCACACGCTACGAAACCTTACAGGTGTACCTGAACAATATGCGTAACAGCAGCGGTCACTTCAACAGTGCGCTGGTGATTTCCTACTTCCTCTTCGTGTTGCTGCTGACCCTGGCCGCCAATCGCCTGAATAAGGACAAAGACTGATATGAGTTTTGTCAGCGTCGAAAACCTGCAAAAAAATTACGGCAGCACAGCGGTGTTCAGTGACATCAACTGCACCATCGAGCGCGGTGAGTTCGTCACCCTGCTCGGCCCGTCCGGTTGTGGCAAGTCAACTTTGCTGCGCTGCATCGCGGGGCTGACCTCGGTCAACAGCGGGCGCATTCTGCTGGACGGTGTCGATCTGGTCCCAGTCACCCCACAGAAGCGCAACATCGGCATGGTGTTCCAGAGCTACGCGCTGTTCCCAAACATGACTGTGGAGCAGAACGTCGCCTTCGGCCTGCGTATGCAGAAGGTCAATGCCGACGACACCCACAAGCGGGTTGCCGAGGTGTTGAAGCTGGTTGAACTGACCGATTTCGCCAGCCGCTATCCGCATCAGATGTCCGGCGGCCAGTGCCAACGCGTGGCCCTCGCCCGCTCGCTGGTGACTCGCCCGCGTCTGTTGCTGCTGGATGAACCGTTGTCGGCGCTGGATGCACGGATTCGCAAGCACTTGCGCGAGCAGATTCGTGCCATTCAGCGTGAGCTGGGGCTGACCACGATCTTCGTGACCCACGATCAGGAAGAAGCGCTGACCATGTCCGATCGCATCTTCCTGATGAATCAGGGTCGTATCGTGCAGAGCGGCGATGCCGAAACCCTTTACACTGCCCCGGTGGATGTTTTCGCGGCAGGCTTCATTGGCAACTACAACCTGCTCGAAGCCGAAGACGCCAGCCGGTTGATGCAACGGCCGATCAACAGCCGTATCGCGATTCGTCCGGAGTCCATTCAACTGAGCCTGACCGGCGAACTTGAAGGGCAAATCCGCAGCCACAGCCTGCTGGGCAACGTGATCCGCTATCGGGTCGAGGCCCGCGGTGTGGAGTTGGTGGTGGACGTGCTCAATCGCTCGGCAGAGGATTTGCTCGCTGACGGGACGCGAGTGACGTTGAGGATTGATGCCTCGGCACTCTGCGAGGTGGCTTAGCAGCTACACCGCTCATATCAAACAAAACATAACAATCTGATTTGAAATGAGGTCTCTGTAGGAGTGAGCTTGCTCGCGATAGCGTCAGTTCAGGCAATATGTTCTCCAATTAACGAACCAAATCGCGAGCAAGCTCACTCCTACAGGTCCCCGTTTGCTGCGCAACAGCGCGGTGTCAGGGATACCAAGAGATCTTCTACGGAATAACCTGCACTTACTGAGGACAGCTTTAAATGGCTTTAGCAATTTTTGACCTGGATGAAACCCTGATCGCCGGTGACTGCGCCAGCCTGTGGAGCGAGCAGATGGCCAGGCTTGGCTGGGTTGACTCAGCGTCATTCATCAAACGCGACCACGAATTGATGCAGGCCTACAGCGAAGGCAAACTGGCGATGGAGGACTACATGGCCTTCAGCCTGGAGCCCATGCTGGGACGTACCCCGGAAGAAGTGGATCATCTGGTCGGGCCATGGGTCGAGGATTACATCGAGCCGATCATTTTCAGCGAAGCGACCAAGTGCATCGCCGAACACCGCGCTGCAGGTGACCGAATTCTGGTGATCTCAGCGTCCGGGGTTCATCTGGTGAAACCGATCGCGGAACGCATCGGCATTGATGAAGTGCTGGCCATTGAACTGGATGTGGCGCACGGCGTTTACAACGGCAAGACCGTGGGCACCCTGACCTACCGCGAAGGCAAGATTACCCGCCTCATGGAATGGCTGGACGCAGAAGGTGAAAACCTTGAAGGTGCGAGCTTCTACTCTGATTCACGCAATGATCTGCCGCTGCTGCTCAAGGTGGATCACCCGCATGTGGTGAATCCGGACCCGACCTTGCTGGAGCATGCGCAGAAAGCCGGTTGGCCGGTGCATAGCTGGAAGTAGCGCCTTTCACTGACGACCTCGCGGATAAATCCGGCCCTACGGATTCAATCGAATCCGGTAGGAGCGAACTTGTTCGCGAAGCGTCGGTTCAGACACAAAAGTGTTTGCTGACACACTGCCTCGCCAACAAGTTGGCTCCTACCGGTTCTGTGCACTGGCTTTAAACCAGACTCTCGTCAATCACCAGCACCAGCTTGCCATTGACCTTGTTGCCCGCCAGCTCGGCATAAGCCCCTTCAGCGTCTTTGATCGGATAGCTGCGGGCCAGTTGGGGCTTGAGGCGGCCTTCGGTGAACAGTGGCCAGACATGCTGCCCGAGATCATGCAAAAGATCAGCTTTGAATGTGTCGTCACGGCTGCGCAACGTCGAACCCAGTAACTGGATGCGTTTGCCCAGAACCTGTGCCATGTCCAGTTGTGCCTCGCGGCCACCCATCAAACCAATCAGCACCCAGCGACCATCGACACTGAGCAGTTTGACGTTGAGCTCGGCATAGTTGGCGCCCACTGGATCAAGAATCACATCGAACGGCGCGAAATCCTTGAGGCTGTCCAGGCTTTCATTGCGCACGACGCCGCCCTGCGCGCCCAACTCGATGCAGTACTCCAGACGATCTGCCGACCCCACGCTGACCCAGACAGGGTTGCCAAACGCCTTGCAAAGCTGAATACCAGCTGAACCAACTCCACTTGCCCCTGCATGTAACAACACTTTCTCGCCGGGTTTGAGACCCGCGAGCTGAAACAGGTTAAGCCATGCGGTGGCATAGACTTCCGGAATGGCGGCGGCCTCGGCCAGTGACAACCCTTCAGGAACCGGCAGGACATGCCGCCCATCAACCACCGCTTCTTCGGCCATCGCCCCGCCAGCCAGCAGCGCACAGACTCTGTCGCCCACTTGCCAGGACGCGCCGGGACCGACTTCGGCGATCACCCCAGAACACTCCATTCCGAGAATTTCACTCGCCCCGGGAGGCGGCGGATAGAGCCCCGCACGCTGTAATAAATCGGCCCGATTCAAACCTGCAGCGGCAACTTTGATACGAACTTGCCCCACATCCAGAGCCGGACTTGGCTCATCGACCCATTCCACACGACCTTCAACGCCTTGCAATGCCTTCACAGTGCCTCCATAGTGAGTCTGGACTGAGCCCGAAGCTGAAACAGCACGGGCTTTCTTGCATTATGCGACCGGATCCGACGGAACCGGCGACTTCCAAAGACGGCCTAATATGCGTTATCAATTGTCCCCGCGTCGAATCAGCATGAAGCATTTCTTACCAAGTACCGCCCTCGCGCTGGTTGTGGGTCTCAGCATTTTGCCGATGTCCGCCAGCTCCTTCGCCGCCAGCAGCTGGGATAACCTCCAGCCTGATCGCGACGAAGTGATTGCCAGTCTCAACGTGGTTGAGCTGCTCAAACGGCACCATTACAGCAAGCCGCCACTGGACGATAAACGTTCGGTCATCATCTATGAAAGCTACCTGAAGCTTCTGGACCCGGCGCGCAGCTATTTTCTCGCCAGCGATATCGCAGAATTCGACAAGTGGCGTACCCAGTTCGACGACTTCCTGAAAAGCGGCGATCTGAATCCTGGCTTCACCATCTACAAGCGCTATCTGGATCGCATCAAGTCGCGTCTCGATTTCGCCCTGGCTGAATTGAACAAAGGCGTCGACAAGCTTGATTTCACTGCCAAGGAAAGCTTGCTGGTGGATCGCAAGGACGCCGCCTGGCCGAAGAACGAAGCCGAGCTGGATGATCTGTGGCGCAAACGTGTCAAAGATGAAGTCCTGCGCCTGAAGATTGCCGGTAAAGACCCGGCGAAGATTCAGGAAACGCTGACCAAGCGTTACAAGAATCAACTGGCACGTCTGGGCCAGACACGTGCTGAAGATATCTTCCAGGCATACATCAACACCTTCGCCATGTCTTACGATCCGCACACCAACTACCTGTCTCCGGACAGCGCGGAAAACTTTGACATCAACATGAGCCTGTCGCTGGAAGGCATTGGCGCCGTGTTGCAGAGCGACAACGACAACGTGAAGATCGTCCGTCTGGTACCGGCCGGCCCTGCCGCCAAAACCAAGCAAGTCGCACCGGCCGACAAGATCGTCGCCGTCGCTCAGGGCGACAAAGAGATGGTCGACGTAATCGGCTGGCGTCTGGATGAAGTCGTCAAACTGATTCGTGGTCCGAAGGGCTCTGTTGTGCGCCTGGAAGTGATTCCGGCCAGCAATGCGCCGAATGACCAGACCAGCAAAATCGTTGCTATCACTCGCGAAGCGGTGAAGCTGGAAGAACAGGCTGCGAAGAAATCGATCCTGCACCTGAAACAGGATGGCCGCGACTACAAGCTCGGCGTGATCGACATTCCGGCTTTCTATCTGGACTTCAAGGCATACCGCGCTGGCGATCCGCAGTACAAGAGCACCACCCGCGACGTGAAGAAACTGCTGACCGAACTGCAGGCCGAAAAGGTCGACGGTGTAGTGCTGGATCTGCGTAACAACGGTGGCGGCTCGTTGCAGGAAGCGACCGAACTGACCAGCCTGTTCATCGACAAAGGCCCGACCGTTCTGGTGCGTAATGCCGACGGCAAGGTCGATGTACTTGAAGATGAAGACACCGGCGCCTTCTACAAAGGCCCGATGGCACTGTTGGTCAACCGCCTGTCAGCCTCGGCTTCGGAGATTTTCGCCGGCGCCATGCAGGACTACCACCGCGCGCTGATCATCGGTGGCCAGACCTTCGGTAAAGGCACCGTGCAGACCATTCAGCCGCTCAATCACGGTGAGCTGAAACTGACCCTGGCCAAGTTCTACCGGGTTTCCGGGCAGAGCACCCAGCATCAGGGCGTCGTGCCGGATATCACCTATCCGTCGATCATCGACACCAAGGAAATCGGCGAGAGTGCGCTGCCTGAGGCAATGCCATGGGACAGCATCAAACCGGCGATCAAACCGGCTGTTGACCCGTTCAAGCCGTTCCTGGCCCAGCTTCAGTCGCGACATGAGACCCGTTCAGCCAAAGATGCGGAGTTTGTGTTCATCGAAAATCGTCTGGCCTTGGCCAAGCAATTGATGAATGAAAAAACGGTCAGCCTGAACGAAGCCGACCGTCGCGCCGAGCACGCGTCCATCGAAGGCAAGCAACTGGCACTTGAAAACGCCCGTCGCAAAGCCAAAGGTGAAGAGCCGCTTAAAGAGCTGAAGAAAGAAGACGAAGATGCGTTGCCAGTAGAAGATGAGAACGCCAAGCCGGAGGACGACGCGTATCTGTCCGAAACCGGTCGTATCCTGATCGACTATCTGGGCTTGAGTGCTTCGGTTGCCAAGAAGTAGACAGCCCGGTGATATAGGGCATGCAGTGTGGGAGCGAATTCATTCGCGAATTGGCAGAGCAGGCAAACCATCATTGCCTTGCAGGACGCTTTCTCGAATGAATTCGCTCCCACGGGAAGTCACGGTTCGAAATGGCTATTTGATGGCAATCGTCATCAAACAGTCATGAAGCTGTCGTGAAATAGGGGGCTCAAGCGTACCGTCGCTTGGCCCCCTTTTTCTTGCCTCGAGATTGCCATGACCATGACAGAACAGCTGAGCGCACTGAGCTCGATTCTCGCTCATAGCGATCTGCACAGCCTGTTCCAGCCAATCGTGTCGCTGACCGAACGACGAATTCTGGGTTATGAAGCCCTGACGCGCGGCCCTTCCAACAGCGCCCTGCACTCCCCTGTCAACCTGTTCGCGGTGGCCCGTCATGCCGGACGCCTGAGCGAGCTGGAAATGGCCTGTCGCGAAAGTGCCTGCCGTCGATTCAGCGAACAGCGACTTGAAGGCAAGCTGTTTCTCAATATCTCGCCGGAATCCCTGCTGGAGTCCTCACACCCACCCGGCCGCACGCTGGAGTTGCTGCAACGCTACGGCATTGCGCCTAACAAGGTGGTGATCGAGTTGACCGAGCAAACCCCCACGGAAGATTTCGAGCTGCTGTATACCGCTCTGCATCACTACCGGGACATGGGGTTTTCCATCGCCATGGACGATCTCGGGGCGGGCTACTCCAGCCTGCGCCTATGGTCAGAGTTGCGCCCCGAGTACGTGAAGATCGACCGTCACTTCATCGACGGCATTCATCAGGACGCGGTCAAGCGTGAATTCGTCGGTTCCATGCTGCAAATGGCCAAGGCCTCACGCGCTTCGGTCATCGCCGAAGGTATCGAGCTGCCGGAAGAACTCGCGGTATTGAGCGAAATGGGTGTAGATCTGGTCCAGGGCTATCTGCTGTGCCGTCCGCAGGAACAACCTCCCCGCGACACCCGCAAGCTCCTGCCAAAACTGGACGCTGTGGCGATGCCCACGTTGAACGACGAAGGCAGCGACCTGAGCGCTTTACTCAATGAGCAACCGGCCGTCGAGCAAAGCACTCCGACCGCTTCGGTGCTCGAAGCCTTTCGCAAGCAGGCGGCCTTGAACTCCATGGCCGTACTGGATGACCAGGGTCGACCGTGTGGCATCGTGCACCGGCATTCGTTGTCCGAAGTGCTGCTCAAACCCTTCGGCACCGAGCTGTTCGCGCGCAAGCCGATCAGCCGTTTGATGAGCGATGACTTCCTCGCGGTTGAACTGAACCAGTCACTGCAAAAAGTCAGTCGTTTATTGACCAGCCGCGCCCGACAGCGCATCGAGGAGGACTTCATCATCACCCTGAACGGCAGCTACCTAGGGCTTGGCCGGGTGATCGATGTGCTCAAGCTGATTACCGAGCTGAAGATCCAGCAGGCCCGTTATGCCAATCCGCTGACACTGCTGCCAGGCAACGTCCCGATCCAGCAATGCCTGACTCGCCTACTGCAGCAAGGGCGCGAGTCGATGATTTGCTACGTGGACATCGACAGCTTCAAACCTTTCAACGATATCTACGGTTACGGGCGTGGTGATGAGGTATTGCTGTGCCTGGCGCAGTGCCTGAATGACCGCATCGACCCTAGCCAGGACTTCGTGGGCCACATCGGCGGCGACGACTTCCTGATGGTCCTGGGCTCCGAGGACTGGCGCAAGCGCCTGAATTTGCTGCTGGAAGACTTTCAGAATCAGTGCCGCCGCTTCTATCGCGCCGAGCACCTGGAAGCGGGCTGCTTCATTGCCTCCAATCGCCAGGGCCAGCGCCAGGAGTTTCCCCTGCTGTCGCTGTCCATCGGCGTGATTCATTTACACAGCGAATCCTGCAGTGAACTCGATGCAAGCCAGTTGGCGGAGCTGGCTTCAGAAGCCAAGCATCACGCCAAAGACATTGTCGGGGCAAGCGTGCATGTGATTGATACGCGGGAATTGGGTTTGGCTCAGGTGGGCTGATGGGCTGCGCAAAATGCCCTGCGGAGGCGGTGCTTACATGGACCTACGCTATCCAGTGGGACCGAATTTATTCGGGAAGGCGACACTCCAGGCGATACACAGGCTGCGGATGTTCCGGCCTCTTCGCGAATGAATTCGCTCCCACAAGAACTGTATTTTCAGGCCAATACAGAATTCCCCACAGATGGATCTCATTCCAGCGTGGCAAATCCAGATCGCTACTCGGGATAACTGAACTCAAACACCCGAACCACTTCCGAAGCATGCCACGACGCGGCAGCAACGCCATCCGAAGGCCCTGAAAACCGCCCCAGACGCTCAACGCACTCAAAGAAACCGGTACGCGGCAACCGGCTCGCGCCCTGGCTGATCACCAGCGAACTGCGCAACGGCTGCTCGGCCTTGGCGTCGATAGCCGCGAGGTGTTCCAGCGCAGCGGTCAGGGTCTGCATGGCCGGGCTTGGCAACTGCAAGCGCTCCAGCAATGCACGATAGGTCAACAGATGACGCTGGCGGCGCGCTTGATCAAGCTCGGCCAGCAACCCGTCCCAATGCTGACGGCTGATGCGCACACTCATTGCTCACCTCGCCAGCCCGTCAAACCCATTTCCCACGCCAGGCTGCGAAGAATCGCGGCGTCAGGTATACGCTCGCCACGTTCGATCATTTCCAGATACGACGGGCTGATGCCGACGGTTCTCGCCAATTGCGCGACTTCAAGCCCTTTGGCGGCACGTAACACCGCTAACTGATCAAGACCCGGCAGTTCGGCAACCTCGCCAACAGAAACGGCCGGGGCGGGATTTGGCTGAGCCTGCGAGTGACCGGAAATACCGGCGGCCTTGAGCAACGCTTGATACTGAGCCCACGGCAGAACAGCGTACTCCGGCTCACCATCGCGAGAAATAACCTGCAAATCCATACAACCCCCATGTAGGACAACTACACACATCGAGTAGGTTTATTCCCATGGCCGCAGTTTAACAGCGGTCATAGGCGACTTGCCCACCCCGAATGTGCCCCCCAGCATCTGATCGGGTTGAGAGGACTGATCGGTCAATCCTTGGCTTTTTCCTGTTCAAGCAAAGCAGCAGTGGCAGGCAGGCGCTCGACCACAATCAGCTTTTCCGGTGATTGACGTGCACGCCACTCGCGGAACGCATTCAACTCGCCATCAAGACTTTTCATGATCCAGGCCAGAACGGCAATGTCATCGAACATGCCCAGCCCGGGGATCCAGTCAGGTATAGCGTCCAGTGGGCTCAGGAAGTACATCAGCCCTGCCACGATGGACAGGAGCGCTTTGGGGCTGATAGATCGATACTCGCCGCGCCAGTACGCCAGACACAGAGCCTGCAGCAGACGCAGGTCATCTTTTATCTTGCCAAGGCGACTGCCTTCAGCAGAGCCTTTGCGTGCAACGGCGAATAGCAAGGCCGACAAGCGTCCGGCAGCGATCAATCGTCGCGCCATAGGTAGATATCGAAGCAAATTCCACGGTGCTTTCATGTCCACTCCCGTTGAACGACGTTTGTCGCCGATAAACACCGTCCCTACAAAAGTCGGTGCCTGATACTCAAAAAGGTTATCCACACATCTTGTGGATAACCTTGTGAACAGAGGCGTTTTTTCTGGCCACAACCCTTGTTTTACGGGGTCCGGAGTCAAATCGGGCGTTTTTTAGTCACATAAAAAAAGCTATAAAAATCGTTGACTTAAGCCTGCCCAGAAGTTACCCACAGCCACTGTCACAAAAATGTTGGATCGTCAGACAAAGCACTCGGCTTCTACAGCCCGTTCATCTTACTCGGACTGCGCTCATCCGAATCCGTTCGACCAGAAACGACAACGCCCCGTCGAAACGGGGCGTTGAGGTCAAACCGGTGCGTCGCTTACTTGGAAGCGGGAGCCGCCGGCTCTTCTTCGGCGTCAGGTGCACCTGCAGCAGCAGGGTCCTTGATGCCCAGCAGTTCCAGATCGAAAACCAGAACCGAGTTGGCAGGGATTGTCGGGCTTGGGCTCTGTGCGCCGTAGGCCAGATCGCTCGGGATGTAGAGCTTGATCTTCTCGCCAACGTGCATCAGTTGCAGACCTTCGACCCAACCCGGGATCACGCCGCTAACCGGCAGATCAATCGGGCTGCCACGCTCAACAGAGCTGTCGAAAACCTTGCCATCAGTCAGCTTGCCTTCGTAGTGAACAGTCACTACGTCAGTTGGCTTAGGCTGAGGGCCATCGGCTTTCTTGACGATTTCGTACTGCAGGCCAGAAGCGGTAGTTACTACACCTGCCTTCTTGCCGTTTTCTTCGAGGAATTTCTTGCCGGCTGCTGCCGACTCTTCACTCATTTTGGCCATACGCTCTTCGGCACGCTTTTGCAGCGCTGCGAAGGCTTCAACCAATTCTTCGTCCTTCAGTTTCTGGTCTTTCTTGCCAACGGCATCTTCGATACCGAGGGCTACTGCTTTGGAGTCAAGGTCATCCATGCCTTCCTGAGCCAGGCTTTTGCCCATGTTCAGACCAATGCCGTAAGACGCTTTTTGTGCCGGGGTTTTCAGCTCAACAGTGCTGGCTTGCTTATCACAACCTGCGAGTACCAGACCGACCAGGGCAATCGCCGCTGCCAACCGATGCTGTTTCATTCTGATTCCTTGTTCATGCGCCAATAGGGCAAACGAGTAAAGCCGCGAGCTTATCAGGGTGCCGCGATCAATGGCTACCGGCATGAGAGGCAGAAAATGCAGATAAGTTCAGGTATCCAAAGGTTTTCTTGGCAAGAGCACGGGATGTTCAGTTGGGGTTCAGGTCTGGCCGACAATCTGGCTGGCAGAGACCTCACCTTCGGATAGTGCATTTTGGTGTACAGATCCGTTTTGGGGTAACGGCTTAATATTGGTTGCGCTTCCTCAGCGCCTCACTTTTGATGGAGCCGGAAGCCGGCCCAGCCAAAAGTAAGCAAAACGCCCTTGCCCCACCACTGGGTGCCTCATTGTCGCTCGGCATACCCGACTCCCATTTTCAACATTGATTCTCATTAGCATTAAAACCTATACTCCTCCCCCCGCGATTCAATCGGTCTCAGGGTGACTTAATGTTCGATCTGGAAAACGTCAGCCTCAACGTCACCGAGCGCACTCTGCTCCAACCCCTCAGCATGCAACTGCCCCATGGCCAGATGATCGGCCTGATCGGTCACAACGGCTCGGGCAAATCGACCCTGCTCAAACTGTTGGCCCGTCAGCTGCAACCGTCCTCAGGAACGATCAGCCTGGACGGCAAGCCGCTGAGCAGCTGGAACAGTCGCGATTTCGCCCGTCAGGTCGCTTACCTGCCCCAACAATTGCCGCAGACCGACAGCTTGAATGTCCGCGAACTGGTCGCTTTTGGGCGTTACCCCTGGCATGGGGCGCTGGGTCGCGTGACGCGCGAAGACAACATGCACATTGATCGCGCGCTGGAATTGACCGACACCGACACCTTTGCCGAACGGATGGTCGACCAGTTGTCCGGTGGCGAGCGCCAACGGGTCTGGCTGGCCATGTTGCTGTCGCAAAACAGCCGTTTCCTGCTGCTCGACGAGCCGACGTCTGCACTGGACATCGCCCATCAGGTGGAAGTGCTCGGCAGGGTCAAGACCCTTAGCCGCGAACTCAACCTTGGGGTGCTGGTGGTCTTGCATGACGTCAATATGGCAGCTCGTTATTGCGACCATCTGCTGGCACTGCACGGTGGACGTTTGCTGGCCCAGGGCAGTCCAGGCCAACTGATGCGCAGTGAAATCCTGCAAGACATTTATGGCATTGCGATGGGCGTGCTGCCCAACCCTGTCGACGGCTCACCGATCAGCTACCCAATCTGACCGATTGAGGTGACTGATTGACGTGAACAACTGAGCGCTGCGCGGTAGTTTACCGCCCGGCAGCGCCAAGGGCGGCTAGAGGGTGATCATTTCCGGCGGCGGCTCGTCGATCAAAGGACAGTTATCACAATGAGCCAGCGTGTCCAGACGATAGCGAATGCAACAGACTCGCCGTTGACGCCAGCGTCCGTCGGCGCGCAGGTCACAGGACACGGGTTCGTAGCGAATCGGTAAAAACAGCGGATTGCGTGAGCCGTCAGGGCGCCATTCGGTTTCCAACAGTGCCTTGCCATCCGCCAATAGATGCGGCGGCAGCGGCACTCGCGCCATTTCACCGATAAACCACTCGAAATAGTTACCGGCGTTGCTCCACAGCACTTTGGGTGAGAGCTTGACCTCACTGGCCAGGCCATGCACAAAAGGCTGCAAATGGGCGTCGATCAGGTCACTGAAACGTTGGAACGGATCGCTCGGCGGGCTACTGAACACCTCGCCGTCGCCCTTCAGTTTGAAGGCTTCAGGCAAGCCCTGTGCATCAAGCACCACCTCGACGTCAGCAAAGTCCAACGGCAGGCGACGGCCAAGTACCAGAGCAGCAGCCACCACCGGTGGAATCAGTTTGACCAGATAATACTTCGACCATTGTGACGCCAGGGCGCGACGGTCCTGGCCCGCGTGTTCCGGTGAAAAACGCTGCAGCACAGGCTCCAGATACTCAGGCTGCAACAGGCGCGTGGAAGCAATCGAGGGCCGAGGGTCATCACGCGTTACCAGCACGTCGCGATAGCTTGCGAACGGCCCCATGAACAGCGGCGCAAGGGCAGCAATCATACGTGTGCCCCGCGCTGCCTGGAGTCGGGAGTGATCACGGCCGGGGGAAATAACGTCAACATAACCGGCATTGCTCGAAGAACACTTCGCGGCTCTGCACCATCAGCGCGGCCAATGCCCACAGTGCGAAATCAAGCTGTGACGGCTCGCGATCATGCGGCACCCGCCAGACATCGCCGCCACGCGCCACTTCAAGCAGCGGCTTATCGTCGACCAGCAACATAAGGAAGCGCTCGCCTGCATCGGCGAACAGCCGGCGCCCGTCGGGCAGTAACAACGTTCCGTTGGTAGAGTTGCAGGACATGGCAGAACCACCTCGGGCCGCGAAGTAATGCGCATTGAAAAACAGCGCCACCGGTTCGTATAACGCTCAGGGGCGCTGAGGATTTAGTCCGGATGTAAATCACACCGCAATTACAGTCGCTCAGGCACTTTGTGCCGCCCGGCTCGTCGTATCGCGATTGATGCTTTTGCCACCCTGTGGCTGTTCGAAAATCGACGCAGCGATTTCCGCAGCACGCATCGGCAACACCGACAGCAGCGTGTCACTAAGGCCGTGGCTGTCCTGGCTGAAGCCCTGCATGTAGATGCCCGCACGCAAACGCGGATCGGTTTGCAAACGGTAATCGCGACCCACTTCATAGTCGCCAAGGTAATCCTTGAGCGGCGCGAGCAGCTCGCGATGGGAGCTGCGCTGATAACCGGTAGCCAGAATCACCACGTCATAACGGCGTTGCTCGGTCGCGCCGGTGGCGCTGTCGCGCAGGGTCAGTTCGATGCCATTGCTGTCGGCACCGGCCAACTCGACAGTGCGCCGGCTAAGAAACGCATGACGCTGCTGATTGGCAACTTTCTGGCGGTAAAAAATCGAATAGATCGACTCGATCAGGTTGAGGTCCACCACTGAATAGTTGGTGTTGTGGTATTCCTGAATCAACTTTTCACGCTCTGCCTGCGGCTCGTTGAACACCAGATCGGTATAGCTCGGCGCGAAGATTTCGTTGACGAAAGGGCTGTCATCCGCTGGTTTTAGCACCGCTGCACGCAGAATCATGTCGACCTGCGCCGACGGGTAGCTGTCATTAAGGTCAATGAACGCCTCGGCCGCACTCTGCCCGCCGCCAATCACCGCAATGCGCATCGACGGGTTCTTCAGGCATGGCTGTTTGGCGATACTTTCCAGGTAGCGCGAGTGGTGGAACACGCGCGCGTCGTTACGCAAATGACTGAACGCCGACGGGATGCGCGGCGTCCCACCGGTACTGACGACCACGGAGCGCGTCAGACGGAAACGCTCCTGACCCCGCACATCGGTGGACAGCACTTTGAGCAGTTCTATGCCATCAGGACCTTGCACGGGCTCAACGCGGGAAACTTCTTCGCCATAGGCGCACTGCTCGGAAAATTGTCGGGCTACCCAGCACAGATAGTCGTTGTATTCCATACGGCACGGATAAAGTGTGCCCAGGTTTATGAAGTCGATCAGTCGGTCGTGTTTGTGCAGGTAATTCACGAAACTGAAAGGGCTGGTCGGGTTACGCAAGGTGACCAGATCCTTGAGGTAGGAAATCTGTAACTCGCTCTGGGTGACGAGGGTGTTGCCATGCCAGCGGTAGTCGTGCTGCTTGTCGAGGAACAGCGCCTGATAATTGCGCCCCTGCTGCAGAGCCTGTTCCTGCAAAGCAATCGCCAGCGCCAGATTGGACGGACCAAAGCCAATGCCAAGTACGTCGTAGGTCGGTGAGATCAACTGAGTCATGATGCCAGTGTCCTGTTTCACGGTAGCTGTGGAGCACGACGCGGGCCGGAATAAATCGTCCTCACCCTGAGGGTGGCGTTACTCCGCCTTCACGGCGCAGCCTGCCTTTTCCAACACCTGCGCATCGGCCAGAAGAAGCGCTTTCAAAAGTGCATTCAAAGGTAGTGACGAGAGCGCTCAGAAAAACTTTAGTAATGTTTCTCATTTGCGTATCGGGACGCAGAAGTGGAGCGCTCAGCCAAAGCGCAGTCGACCCGCCCTTCGCAGGCAGTATCGGAAAGTGATTCGCTTTATCACTGGAAATGCCGACTTCCCGGATGAATTCGGTCCCGGTCAGGGCAGTGCCGGCTGCGCAACAGCGCGGAGTCAAAGACGCCGCTGCCCCGCTTATCAAACACAGCATAAGCCTTTGAATTAATGCTGTTTTCTTGCAGCAGCGAGACTGCTCATGACAGGGCTGGCTCAGACGAAGAATCCCGCACCAAAAAAGGCTAATTGCCAGTATGCAATTTTTCTTAAATTTTCCTTCGCTCACTCGTCTTAACAAAAATGATTCGGATTGGCTTTGCCTCTCAGGGCCAAAGCACCGATCAGCCCTTGAATTCCAGCGTGCCCGACGGTGGCCGCAGAGCCTAGGAAAAAATGATGCAGACTCCCCCACAAAGCACCCTTGGTGAGCTTTTCAAGCTACTGCGGCCGTTCTGGCCACAGTTGCTGATGGCGACGGTCCTCGGCATCATCGGCGGCGCCAGCATCACTGCGCTACTTGCCACCATCAACCACAGCCTGAATGCCGAAGGTGGCATGCAATCAGGCTTGCTGGCAGGGTTTGCCGGCCTCTGCGTGCTGGCGCTGGTGGGATCGATCATTTCTGACATCGGCACCAACTATGTCGGGCAGCACTCCATTGCACGGTTACGTAAAGAGCTGGGCAGCAAGATCATCTCCGCCCCTATCGAGCAGATCGAGCGCTATCGCAGTCATCGCCTGATCCCGGTACTGACGCACGACATCGATACCATCAGCGACTTTGTGTTCGCCTTTGCACCGCTGGCGGTATCGCTGACGGTCTGCCTGAGCTGCCTGGGCTACCTGGCGGTCTTGTCTCTGCCGATGTTCCTCACCACGGCGGTCGCCATCATCATTGGCAGCGCCATCCAGTTTCTGGTGCGCAGCCGTGGTATCCGTGGGTTCTTTCAGGCCCGCGAAGAAGAAGACGAACTGCAAAAGCACTACCGTGCCCTGGCTGAAGGCGCCAAGGAGCTGCGTATCAGCCGCCCGCGCCGCTTCCAGCACTACAACGAGCGCCTGCAAGGCACCATTGATCGCATCTGCGATATCCAGGTTCGTTCGATCAACCTGTTTGTGGTCGCCAAAGGCTTCGGCTCCACCCTGTTCTTCATCGTCATAGGCTTGGCTCTGGCCTATGAGTCAATCTGGCCGAGCACCGATAGAGCCACCCTCAGCGGCTTTATTCTGGTGTTGCTGTACATGAAAGGTCCGCTCGAGCATCTGGTCGGCAACCTGCCCATCGTCAGTCGTGCCCAAGTGGCTTTCCGGCGCATTGCCGAGCTGTCGATTCGCTTCTCTTCTCCGGAGCCCAACCTGCTGTTGCGCGACGATGAGCGCAAGACCCTGGACATTGAGCAGATCGAACTGCGTGACCTGAGCTACCACTACCCTACCGAAGACGGCAGCACTGGTTTTGGTGTCGGTCCGCTCAACCTGACCATCCAGCGCGGTGAGATTCTGTTTATTGCGGGCGAAAACGGCTGCGGTAAAACCAGCATGATCAAATTGCTATTGGGCCTTTATGTGCCACAGAGCGGCCAGGTATTGATTGATGGCAAACCTGTCGACGACAGCAACCGCGACGACTATCGCCAGCTGTTCACGACTATTTTTGCCGACTACTTCCTGTTCGAAGACCTGCTCAAGGACAGCGCTGAAATCCCCGCCGAAGCCAACCGCTATCTGGAACGGCTGGAAATTGCCCACAAGGTCTCACTGAACGACCACAGCTACTCCACCACCGACCTGTCCACCGGGCAGCGCAAACGTCTGGCTTTGGTTCAAGCCTGGCTCGAGAAGCGCCCGGTGCTGGTGTTCGATGAATGGGCCGCAGACCAGGACCCTGAGTTCCGGCGCATTTTCTACACCGAGTTGCTGCCGGAGCTGCGCGCCCAGGGCAAGACCTTGATCGTGATTTCTCACGACGATCGCTACTTCGATGTCGCCGACCGATTACTGCGGATGAGCGCGGGAAAAATCGTCGAGGTCCAGCGCAAGAACAAGGACACCTCGTCAACCAGCCCCGACGTCGCACTCACCTGATCCGTCACGGCGCCCCTGATTACAGTGGCGCCGTAGTTGTAAAAAAGCTGTCTGTCATCGCCAACACAAAAAACTAAAAAAACTAAAAAAGTTTTATTAAAAACCAGTATTCAGGAGCGCAAAATTTGATTGGTAAAAGCAAGACCCCAACCCTCAAACACCCGACCAGCCATCTGGCAATGTTGATCAGCAGCGCCGCCCTGGGTCTGGCGCTGACCGCCACCAACGCAATTGCCGCGCCGGTGCGCATCGATATTCCGGCACAACCTCTGGGTTCGGCGCTGATCAGTCTCGGCACACAGTCTGACTTGCAGATCGTGTTCAACCCGGATCAATTGCAGAACCTGCGCAGCCCCGAGCTGCACGGCGAAATTGAACCAACGCAAGCACTGAACTCGCTGCTCCGTGGGACGGGCATCCAGTATCAGATAGAAGGCAGCCGGGTCACCTTGCTTGCAGCGGCACCAACCAGCGGCCCACTGACCATGCCCGACCAGATCATTTCCGGTCGCGCGGCGGTGCCAGAGGGTTACGAGAGCTACGTTCCGAAAACCAGCAACAGCGCCAGCAAGACCAATACGCCGCTGATCGAGATCCCGCAGTCCATCTCCGTGGTCACCCGCAAGCAGATGGAAGACCAGGGCGCGCAAACCGTCACGGATGCGTTGCGTTACGTCCCGGGCGTCAAAGTCGAAGCTTATGGTCTGGATCCGAAAGGTTTCGACTGGCTGTACATTCGCGGCTTCAACGGTCAGTCCACCAGCGACTACCTCAATGGCCTGCGTCAGCAGAACAACAGCTATGCGTTCTTCCGCAGCGAACCTTATGCGTTTGACCGTATCGACGTGGTAAAAGGCCCCTCTTCGACTCTGTTCGGCCAGGGTGACGCTGGCGGCATCATCAACCGCGTCAGCAAGAAACCCGAAGTCAACCATGTCAACGAAGTACAGCTTTCAGTCGGCAACTATGACCGCCGACAAGGCCAGTTCGACCTCGGTGGCGCACTGGACGATCAGCAACACTTCCTCTATCGCGTCGTCGGTTCGGTACGGGACTCCAACACGCAGGTGGACTACGACGATGGCCACGAAGTCAAAGACGACCGCCTGTACATCGCGCCATCCTTCACCTGGGCACCGGACGAAGACACCAGCCTGACGTTCCTCAGCGACTTCCTGCGTGACCGTAACGGCGGCTCGCTGTTTGCTTACAGCACGCCAAACGGGCACACCACCGATACGCTGATGGGTGATCACAGCTTCAACCACCTGAATCAGGATCAGTACAGCTTCGGTTATGAGTTCCGTCATCGTTTCGACGACACCTGGGAATTCCGCCAGAACGCCCGCTATGGTCAGGTAGACGTGATCTTCCAGAACCTGCTGCCGTTCAGTGTTGATACCAGCACCGGAAACACCATTCGTGGCGCAGACCGTTTTGATCAGCACATGAACACTTTTGCGCTGGACAACCAGTTGCAGGCTGACTTCCAGACCGGCCCGTTCACGCACAAGCTGCTGACCGGCGTGGATTACACCTGGCAGGACGCCGACGTCACTCGCTGGCGCGTGCGCGGCCCGGACCTGAACGTCTACAACCCGATCTACGGCCAGCCGGTGACCCGCCCAACCAAGGCCAACAGCATCGGCTCGATCGACTATGACCAGACCATCGAGCAGATCGGTGGCTACATTCAGGACCAGATCAAGTTCGACGATCACTGGATCCTGACAGCAGGCGGTCGCTACGACTATGTGCGCAATGACCTTGACAACCACGTCGCTGACCCGACGAACCAGAAAGACAATGCCTTCACTGGCCGTCTGGGCCTGACCTACCTGACCGAGTTCGGCATGGCGCCGTACGTCAGCTATTCCGAGTCCTTTGCGCCTAATACTGGCCTGGACAGCAGCGGTAACGCCTTTGATTCGAGCGAAGCGCACCAGTGGGAAGCGGGTGTCAAATACCAGCCTACCGACGCGATCCTGATGACCCTGGCAGCCTACGACCTGACCAAGACCAACGTACTGACCCAGGATCCGGGCAATACCGCTTTCTCGGTCGCCAATGGCGAACAGCAGTCGCGCGGTATCGAAGCCGAGGTCAAGGCCAAACTTGACCAGAACTGGGACCTGATTGCGTCCTACACCTACACCAAGGCCGAGATCACCAAGAGCAACCGTGGCGACGAGGGTAATCGTCCGGCCAACGTGCCCAAGCACATGGCTTCAGCCTGGCTGAACTACACCTTCCACGACACGATCCTCAATGGCCTCAGCCTGGGTGGCGGCGCACGTTATACCGGCGTGCTCTACGGCGATAACGCCAACACCTTCCACATCGACAACTACACCCTGTTCGACGCGAGCGCGAGCTACCCGCTCAACAAGAGCGTGACTGTCTCGCTCAATGCACAAAACCTGCTGGACGAGAAATACTCAGCCACTTGCGATGACTCGTACGAGTGCTACCCGGGCATGCGCCGCACCTTGCTGACCAGCGTGAAATACAAATGGTGATCAACGCCTGATCTTTCACAGGTATGCGTCTGTCCGAGCCGCGCAATGCTGCGTCGGGCAGACAGTATCTGTCAGTGCGTTGCTGAACCCTCAGCCGGGCTCCTTGAATCAAGGGGCCCGGTGTCGTTTTTGGAGGATCACGATGAGCCGTTACCACCGAGGAGGACGAACATGCCTCTGACCCGCCGTCACCTGCTACAGCGATTTGCCGTCGGCGGCCTTGCGCTGACCAGCGGTCTGCCCACCATGAGCCTTTTCGCCGCCCCGCTGCAACGTATCATCGCCATCAACTGGGCTGCCGCCGAAACGCTGTTGACGCTGGGAGTCACGCCACTGGCGATCTCCGACGGCAGTTATTACAGCCGACGCATGCCCACTGCGCCACTGCCTCCCGAAGTCCTCGACGTGGGTCCCTACTGGGAACCCAATCTTGAATTGATCAAAGAACTCTCCCCGCAATTGATCCTCAGCGATCAAATGCCGCCTGCCATCGCCCGCTCGCTGCAGGGCATTGCGCCCACCGAAGTGGTCGATGTCTACCCCAGCGCCCTTAGCGTATGGACCAGCGCCACGGGCTTCATGACCCGGCTGGCAGCCCGTATCGACCGCCAGCAACAGGCCGCAAGCTGGATCGCGGCAGGTGAAACCCGTCTCGCTCAACTGCGCGCACAACTGGCGCAATGCCCTCAGCCGCCGATCTGTGTGGCAGTGCTCAATCAGGACGGTCGCCATGCGACGGTCTACGGCAAGAACAGCATGATTCAGGACGTGCTCGACCGGCTTGGTCTCGTCAATGCCTGGCAAGGCCCAAGCAGCGCCATGGGCATTTCCCTGATTGGCGTCGAACGACTCGCCGAAACCCCGGACGCGCACCTGCTGTACATCGAAATTCCGACGACGTCGGCGCGCCTGCAGAGCCTGCGCCAGACCAACGCGCTGTGGGAAAACCTGCCCGCAGTACGACGCGGCAACACCCTGGCGCTGGGCAAATTCTTCCCGTACGGCGCGGCTGCCTCGGCACTCAACCTGGCCGAATTGATCGGCACGTACCTGAGCCATCGCGGAGAACAAGAGCATGCTTGAACCGGCTATCGGCCTGGCGGCCCCTCGCCCTGCGCTGTTCCAGGGACCTCTGCCCTGGGTTCTGGTGCTGACCTTGCTGGCGATGCTGATCGCGGTGCATGGCTTACAGGCCCTGCTGCCCAGCGCGCTGTGGTGGCAGGCACTGTGGACCCCAGACCTGGACGATGGCCGTCAGGTCCTGCTGCATTTCAGCTTCGCACCACGCCTGCTGGTCAGCCTGATGGTAGGGGCTGCGCTAGGGCTGGCGGGGACGCTGTTTCAGCAGATTCTGCGCAACCCGCTTGCCGAGCCGGTCACGCTCGGCGTGGCGGCCGGAGCCAATCTGGCCCTGTCGATTGCCACTATCGCTGCACCTGCCCTGCTGCTGCATGGCCTGGAGGGAGTGACCCTGGTCGGTGCCGGGCTGGCCACGCTGGCGCTGTTCGCCTTCGCCTGGAGCCGCACGATGTCTTCGCTGCGCTTTATCCTCGCGGGCATGGTGATCAGCCTGTATTGCAACGCCATCAATTCACTGCTGGTGTTGTTCAACCATGACTACCTCGTCGACCTGCTGCTCTGGCAAGCCGGCTCACTCAACCAGAGTGGCTGGGAAGGCGTGACTTACCTGGCGCCTCGTCTGGCCGTCGCCGCACTGATTGCCGGTTTGCTCGCCAGGCCTCTGGCCGTGCTGGGGCTTGAAGACCAGAGCGCGGCCAGCCTTGGGGTTTCGCTGCGGACCACGCGCACCCTGGGGCTAGTAGTCGCCGTGGCACTCAGCGCCTTCGTTACCAGTGCCGTCGGCATCATCGGTTTTGTCGGCCTCGCAGCGCCAGCCATCGCCCGCCTCAGCGGCGCGCGCACGTTGCGCCAAAGGCTAATATGGGCACCGTTGATGGGCGCAGCGCTGTTGTGCCTGGTGGACCAGTGCGCGCGTGAGCTTTCACGATTTGTCGGTGAAGTGCCGGCCGGCATTCTCACCGCCGTGTTTAGCGTGCCGCTGTTGCTTTGGCTTCTCAAGCGTCAGCGCAACGGCGGCATCGTCGCGCAGCAGGGCAGCACGTGGCGCAGGCTTCACAACCCTGGCCGGTACATCAGCGTCGGTGCAGTACTGCTCTTGTTGCTGGTCATACCGGCAATCAGCCTGGGTATCGGCTTGCACGGCTGGCACTGGAGCGGCCCGGAGCAATTCGACGGCGCGTTGCAATGGCGATTGCCACGGGTAATGGGTTCGCTCAGCGCGGGAGTCATGTTGGCGGTGGCTGGTTTGCTGATCCAGCGCCTGACCGGCAACCCGATGGCCAGCCCGGAAGTACTGGGTGCCAGCTCCGGTGCAGCGTTGGGGGTGATGGTGCTGTTCCTGTTGGTGCCACAGCCACAGGCTTTGATGGTGCCAGCAGCCTGCGCCGGTACCCTGCTCACACTCGGCGCACTGTTCTGGTTCAACTGGCGCAGCGCCTTGAGCCCGGAGCGCCTGTTACTGACCGGGGTCTGCCTGACCACGCTGATGGGGGCATTGAGCACGCTGCTGATGGCCAGCGGAGACCCGCGCATGACCTTGCTGTTGAGCTGGATGACCGGTTCGACCTATCACGTCGACGGTCCGGCCGCGCTGACGGCGCTGGTGATCGCTGGCGTCATGCTGCTGGTCAGCCTGTTGCTTTCGCGGCCGCTGGACTTGCTGACCCTGGGTGGCGGCACGGCCTCAGCCCTCGGCTTGCCATTGCGTCTCAGCCACCTGGCGATTCTGGGCGTGGCAGCAGTGTTGACCGCGACCGCCACGCTGATCGTCGGCCCGCTGAGCTTCGTTGGTTTGATCGCGCCCCACATCGCCCGCCAGCTCGGCGTGCACCGTACTGCGCCGCAGATCTTGCTGAGTGCAATCATCGGCGGCCTGATCATGCTCGTAGCCGACTGGCTGGGACGTAATATCGCTTACCCATGGCCGGTTTCTGCAGGGTTGCTGGCAGCCTTTATCGGTTGCCCGTACTTCCTCTGGCTCATGCACCGCCAGCGGCGCTGATCGGTTGCGCTGCCAATCGTGGTGAAGCCTGAACAGAGCCCTGTTCAGGCTTCACTCGATATTTACCAGTGACGCGAGAGAAACTGCGCCGCTTGCCGGAAGTAGCTGTCCACATCGGACACCAGCCCGCCCATCCTCAAAAAGTCATGGGTCATGCCATGACACAGCTGCGCGTGCACCGAGACGCCCTGTTCACGTAACGCCTCGGCATAGGCCAGGCCCTCGTCCAGCAGCGGGTCGTATTCCGCGGCATACAGCAAGGCAGGCGCACTGCCGCGCAATGCATCAGCCGCATACAGCGGTGAACAACGCCAGTCATGACGCTGTGCCAGATCCGCTGCGTAGTGGTGATAGAACCAGTCCAGGCTGGCGGTTTCCAGCAAATAACCTTCCGCAAACAGCTCTTGAGATTCGCTACGCCGGGTTGCGTCAGTTGCCGGGTAGAACAGCAACTGCGCTCGCGGCTGCGGCCCACCCTCGCTGGCCAATTGGGCGGCCAGCACACTGGCTAGAGTGGCCCCGGCACTGTCACCGGCGACAGCAATGCGCTGCACGTCGAGGCCGTAAGACGCGGCATTCTTTTGCAGCCAGTCCCAGGCGTCGCGGGTGTCATCCAGCGCTGCCGGGAATGGCGCTTGAGGCGCCAGCCGGTAACCCAGTGCAAGCACCGCACAGCCACAGGCCTGGGCCAGCGAACGGCACAGACCGTCGTGAGAATCCAGACTGCCCACCGTGTAACCGCCCCCATGCAGATACAGCAATACCGGCCTGAGTGCCGACGCGTCGGATACCGGTTGGTACAGACGCGCTGGCAATTCATGCCCTTGCCGCCCAGGCAACAGCAAACTCTCGACCGGCATCAGCGGCGCACTGGCCTTGAGCGCCTGCGAAGAGGCTTCGAACTCTTCCCGCGCCTGCGCGACGCTCAGCTCATGAAGCGCCGGACGTCCGGCCTGGCGGCCGTCGTCAACCATATCGAGAAAGGCAGAAATATCCGGGTGCAACATACTCACCTCATTAACTAGTGTCCGGCTCATACAGGCATCTGCTCGCGTTCAGCGACCTGTGCGCAACAGTGCTGGATCAGGCCTTGCAGTTCCTGGCGGTACATCGCCATCAGTTGTTCGACGGTCGTGGTGCGGAATACCCGACTACTGAACAGACAACGTAATGCCAGCTCACCGTCGTAAACCTGACCGATGATCTCCAGCCAGTTGTTCAGCGGTGCACTGGCGGCATACGCATCGCCGGGGCGCTCTTGCAGCGGCGCAAACAGCGCCTTGTCATCAAAGCTCTGGTCGAATTGCCCCAGGTAGTTGAAGGTCACACGCGGTTGCACCCTGCCGGCCAGCAAGCGGCGCGTCTGGGCATCACCCAGGTAACGCAGCACGCCATGCCCGATACCTTTATCAGGCACCGCACGCAGTTGCTCGCGAGTGGCAACAACCGACTCGGCATAACCGCCCTGCCCCGGCGTCAGGCGCAACGGGAACAGACTGGTGAACCAGCCAAGCGTGCGACTGTGATCCAGTCCTTCGAAAATGTCCTCGCGGCCATGGCCCTCAAGACCGAGCAACACCGACTCGCTGTCACTGAAACGACACAGCACGCGGCCCAACGCCGTGAGCAGCAAATCGTTGATCTGGGTGCGGTACGCCTCGGGTGCAACTTTCAGCAATTGCCCCGTCAAGTCGCGGTCAAGGCGTAACTGCACCTGTTGCATATGCGCTACACGCTGGCTGCCACGCGGGTTGTCCTGCGGCGGCTCGCCCAGGCCTGCAGGCTCGGTTTGCTGCAACCAGTACGGCAGCTCGGCCAGCAGACGCGGATGCGCGGCATACTCGCGCAAACTTTGCGCCCAGGCCCGATAGCTGCTGGTACGCGCACTGAAGCGCGGCTCCTGGCCGTTGCACAGCTGTGTGTAAGCCTGTTGCAGGTCTTCAAGCAGGATCCGCCACGAGACACCGTCGATACCCAAGTGGTGAGCCACCAGCAACAGCCGTTGACTGCCGTCGGCCAACTCACTGTAAACCGCCCTCAGCAAACGTCCGTTGGTAATGTCCAGACTGCGCTGGGCCTGGTTGGCAATCGCAAGCGCGGCCTCGCTGTCCAGTGCATCACGCAGCCACAACACCGGGTCGGCGCGCAGTCCGTCCTGCAGTTCGCTCAGCTCGCAGTAGCGCTGGCGCCACTGGCCATCGTTGCCGCGAACAAACGCCAGGCGCAGGCTGGCGTGCTCGCTGAGCATCGCTTGCAACGCCGCAGCCAGATGCACCACGTCCAGCGGTTCGCGGCACTGCAAGAGGATCGCCTGGTTGAAGTGCTCAGGTGCTTGCAGGTCCTGCTCGAACAACCATTGCTGAATCGGGATCAGCCCGAACGCTTCATCACCGACACTTTCGGCCACCGCCTGTGGCTCGGCAGCATCCGCTTCGGTGCTCCCTTGGGCGCGCTCCAACAGACCGGCAATGGTCTGGTATTGCAGAAGATCACGCAGACGGATATCAAGCCCAAGGTCTTCGGCCTGACGCACCCGGGAAATCACTTGCAGACTGAGAATCGAGTCGCCACCCAGATCGAAGAAGTTATCGTGAATGCCGACTAGCTCAACCTGCAGCACTTCTTGCCAGATCGCGGCCAGAACCTGCTCGGTGGCATTACGTGGTGCAACATACGAGCTGCCGCTGTTCCATTGCGGCTCCGGAAGCGCTTTGCGATCGAGCTTGCCGGCAGGCGACAACGGCATGCGTTCCAGCAGCATGACCTGCACCGGCACCATGTAGTCCGGCAGCCGTGCGCGCAGGTAACTGCGCAAGTCGTCGCCACTCAGCGCAACGCCTGGGTGGTTGACCACATAGCCGATCAGTTGCTTGCCGCTATGGCCGTCGCGGGCGACGACCAGCGCTTCACGAACCTGCGGGTGCTCCTGCAGACGCGCTTCGATTTCCCCGAGTTCGATACGGAACCCGCGAATTTTTACCTGATGATCGATACGCCCGACATAGTCGATCACGCCATCGACGCGGCCACGCACCAGATCGCCTGTGCGGTACAAGCGGCCGCCGTCTGTGCTGAACGGGTCAGCCACGAAACGCTCGGCAGTCAAGTCAGGACGCTGATGGTAACCGCGAGCGAGACCTTCGCCACCGATGTACAGCTCACCCGCCACACCTAATGGCACCGGGCGCAGGTCCGGATCGAGGATATGCAGTTGACGCGCACCTACGCTTTTACCAATCGGCGCATACGCCGCATCGCAAGCCGTGTTTGCGTCGGCTTTCCAGAGCAGCGGGGTCACCACCGTTTCGGTTGGCCCGTAACCGTTGGTGATGCACTGTGGACGCAGCGCCTTCTTGGCCAGTTCAAAGCTGGCGTTTGGCACAGCATCACCACCGAAGCAGTAGATCCGCACCGGCGGCGGATTACCGTCACGCAGGGCGTGCTCGGCCAGTTGTTGCAGATAGGCCGGAGGGAAGGCAGCCACATCAATGCGCTGTTCGTGCAACACCGTGTAGACCTGCTCCGGTGTCCACAACTCTTCACCACGCAGCACCAGACTGCCCCCGTGTACCAGCGTGGTCAGCCAGCGCTCGTGAGCACCGTCGAACGCAAACGACATGAAGTGCAGCTCGCGCGTCGAGCTGTCCATTTCGTATAGCTCGCCAATCGCGGCACAATGCATCGCTAACGGTCCGTGGGCCACGCTGACGCCCTTCGGCTGCCCCGTGGAGCCTGAGGTGTAAATGATGTAAGCGAGGTTTTCAGGCTCCAGTTTTACCGACGGCACATCGCTGCGTTCGGTGCTCAGATCCAGCGCGTCGAGCTCCAGACACAGCACGCCGTCGGGCAGCGGCAAGCGCTCACGCAGTCGGCTGTCGGTAATCAGCAACGCAATTCCGGCATCGGCCATCTGGAACGCCAGACGCTCACGCGGGTAATCCGCGTCGAGCGGCACGTAAGCCCCGCCCGATTTGAGCACCGCCAGCAGTGCCAACGGAATCGCAACCCCGCGAGGCAACACCACACCAACCCGCACTTCAGGCCCGATACCCAGGCTGATCAAATGATGCGCCAATCGATTGGAGCCAAACTCCAGCGCAGCGTAATCAAGCTGTTCGGTGCCGCACAGCAAGGCAGTTGACGACGGACGCAGGCGCGCCTGATCTGCAATCGCCAGATGCACAGGCGGCGCTGGCAAGCGAGCCTGATGCGGGCCACGGCAATTGCTCAAGGCACTGCGGTCAGCCTCGGACAGGCATTGCAGATCGCCAATAAAGCGCGCCTGACCAGCGACCATGGCGTCGAGTATCTGCTCCATGTTGCCGCGAATACGCTCGACCGCCACCGCGTCGAAATGGCTGCGCAGGTACTGGTACTCAATCTCCAGGCCTTCACCCACACGTATAGCCAGGTCCATCGGCACGTTGGTCACGTCTTTCAGGCTCAGCTCGCCAAAGCGCGGGCCGTTACCGGCACCACGGCGCAGAGCCTCGTCTACCGGGTAGTTCTCGAACACGATGATGCTGTCAAACAAGGCCTGACCGCTGTGCCCGGCCCAACGCTGAATGTCATACAGCGGCGTGTGTTCAAACTCGCGTACTTCGGCGTTGTAAGCCTGCAGCTGACGCAGCCATTCGCCCAAATCATCCTGAGCCTGGGGTGACTGGGCAATCGGCAAGGTATTGATGAACAGCCCGAGCAGGCTGTCGATACCCGGCAGTTGTGCCGGACGCCCTGCCACCGTGGCACCGAACACTACCTGTTGCTGCCCGGTGTAACGCTGCAACAGCAACAGCCAGGCACTTTGCAGCAAGGTATTGAGGGTGATGCGCTGGCTGCGCGCATAGGTTTTCAAGCGTTCGGTAGCGGTCGCACCGTAGTGGCTGTAACTCAGGCCGTGACCGTCACCTTCTGCCGGGCGCGAGAGGCTGTCGGCGAGTAGTGTCGGCTGCTGCACCTGGGCCAGACGAGCACGCCAGAACGCTTCGGCGGCCATACCATCCTGGTGTTGCAGCCAGCCGATGTAGTCCGCATAGCGCGCACTGACGGCTGGCAATTCAGCGCCTGCATACAGTTGCAGCACCTCTTTGATCAGTTGCGCGCCGCTCCAGCCGTCCATCAGCAAGTGATGAGTGGTCCAGATCAGATGCTGGCGACCCTCACCCAGATCGATCAGCGTCAGGCGTTGCAGTGGCGGCCGGGCCAGGTCGAAACCTTCCAGACGATCCGCTTCTGCGAAGGCGACGATATCCTGCACATCGTCACGCAGGCGCAACTGCGCCGGGGCAGTGGCATACACCACCTGCAACGGTTCACGCAGGCCGCTCTGCCAGATGAAACCACTGCGCAGCGTGTCGTGGCGAGCTACGGCGCGGCGCCAGGCCTGGGCGAAGCGCATGCTGTCGAGGCCTTCTACCGGCACGCTGATCTGATTGACGTACAGACCGGATCCCGGATTGTCCAGCGCATGGAACAACATGCCCTGCTGCATCGGTGACAGCGGGTAAAGGTTCTCGACCTGAGTCAGGTCCAGTCCCAGCTTCTCGATCTGCCCGGCGTCCAGACGCGCCAGCGGGAAGTGCCCAGTGTGTGCAGGCGTCGAGTCGCTGACACTATTCGCTGCAGGCGCGCCCACAGCAGTGATCACCTGTGCCAGCTGGGCGACGGTGGGGTGCTCAAACAGTTGTCGCGGGCTGAATTGCAGCCCGGCCTGGCGTGCGCGCCCAGCCAACTGGATAGACACGATGGAGTCGCCACCCAGCTCGAAGAAGTTGTCGTCGATGCCAACCTGTTGTAGACCCAGTACCTGTTGCCACAGCTCAGCCAAACGCAGTTCCAGCTCGCTGCGCGGCGCCTGATAACGCTGTTGCAAACTGCTGAAATCCGGATCTGGCAAGGCCTTGCGGTCGAGCTTGCCATTCGGCGTCAGTGGCATGCGTGTCAACACCATCACCTGTGCAGGCACCATGTAGTCCGGCAATTGGGCCTGCAACGCAGCGCGCAGCTCTTCGGGCCCGATAGCGGCCTCGCCGTCAGCGACGACGTAGCCCAGCAGTTGCTTGCCCAGTGGGGTTTCGCGGGCAATCACTACCGCTTCACGCACCCCGTCGCACGCCAGCAGGCACGACTCGATTTCGCCCAGTTCGATACGGAAACCACGCACCTTGACCTGATGGTCGATACGCCCGAAATACTCCAGCACACCGTCCTGACTCCAGCGCGCCAGATCACCGGTGCGGTACATGCAACCGCCCTGCGCGTTGAACGGATCTGCTACAAAGCGCTCGGCAGTCAGCCCCGGCCGTGCGTGATAACCACGTGCCAGGCCGTCACCGGCGATATAAAGCTCCCCGGCGACACCTGCTGGCAGCGGGTGCAGTGCCGCATCCAGAACGTACAGTTGGGTGTTGGCAATCGGCTTGCCGAGCAACGCCCGACCGCCACGAGGGATACGCCAGGCCGCTGACCAGATGGTGGTTTCGGTCGGACCATAGAGGTTCCACAGCTCATCCGCCTGGGCACTGAGCACCGCCGCCAACTCGACTGACAGCGCCTCACCACCGCAGAAGAAACGACAGCCCTGCAGGCGCGAGAAATCCTCATGGGCGCTGAGCAGCGTCCAGGTTGACGGCGTCGCCTGAATCACTGTCACACCTTTTTCCAGCACGGTGGCCAGCAGCCGCGTCGGGTCACGGGCGCAATCACGGTCCACCAGTTGCACGCTGCCACCCACCAGCAACGGCAGGTACAGTTCCAGGGCGAAAATATCGAAGGACAGCGAAGTCAGCGCCAGCACCCGGTCGCGGCCTGTCAGGCCCGGTTCCCGAGCCATGCTTGACATGAAGTTGACCACCCCGCCATGACGCACGGCCACGCCTTTGGGCTTGCCCGTGGAACCGGAGGTGTAGATCACATACGCCAGGTCGTCGATGTTCACTGGCCGTTGCAATTCGTCCGGGCGCAGGTCGTGCTCGGCCAGACTGTCCAGTTGCGACCAGTCGCGGTCCAGGCAGAATACCTGCGCCTGGCTGTCCGGCAGTTCGCTCAATAAATGCTCCTGGGTCAACAGCAAGCGCACCTCGCTGTCGGCCAGCATGTGCGCCAGACGCTCGGCAGGAAACTCAGGGTCCAGCGGCACATACGCAGCGCCAGCCTTGAGCACCGCCAGCAACGCCACCGGCAACTGCACAGTACGTTCCAGTGCAACGCCGACCGCACAATCCGGGCCTGCACCCTGAGCACGCAACCAGCGGGCCAGACGATTGGCCCGCGCATTCAACTGAGCGTGGCTGAGCCGGGCACCGCCGTCATCCAGCGCCAGCGCCTGGGGACTGAGCGCAGCCTGTTGCTCGATCAACTGATGCAGGCAGGCCTGACGCGGATAGTCCATGGCGCTGGCGTTGAAATCACGCAGCACGCGCTGACGTGCGCTGCTGTCCAGCAAGCCGATTTCCCCCAGCGGCTGGCGACCGTCGGCACAGAACTGCCAAAGCAGGTGCAACAGTTGGTCGCCGATGCTCTGCACGGTGTCCGCGTGGAAATGGCTGCAACGGTAGTCAAAGTTCAAGCGCAGTCGCTCGCCCTGAGCAACCATCAGCGTCAACGGGTAGTTAGTGTTTTCCTGCGCCTGCATGCCGGAAAAACTCAAACCGCCCGGAGCCTGACGCAAGGCCTCGGCAACCGGGTAGTTTTCGAACACCAGCAGGCTGTCGAACAGCGCCTCGCCGCCCTGTGCAAAGGCTCGCTGGATGTTGCTCAGCGGGGTGTGTTCGTGTTCACGCAGTTGCAGGTTCTGTACCTGCAAAGCTTGCAGGTAATCTGCCAATGGCTGTTCGGCACGCGGGCTGACCACCACTGGCAGGCTGTTGATGAACAGGCCCAATTGTTGCTCGATCCCGGCCAGCTCAGCCGGACGCCCGGCCACGGTCGCGCCAAAGACCACAGTGGACTGGCCACTGTAGCGCTGTAGCAGCAACGCCCAGGCCGCCTGCAACACGGTGTTGACGGTGACTTTGTGCTGACGGGCAAACGCACTCAGGCGTGCGCCCTGCTCAACGGTCAACAAGCGTTGTACCTGGCCAAAACCGTCCTGCGCAGTGCTCTGCGGCACACATTCTGCCAAGCGGGTCGGCGCGTCCAGCACCGCCAGTTGCGTCTGCCAGAAAGCCTCGCTGGCGGACGCATCACGGCCCTGCAGCCACTGAATGTAATCGCGGTAATGACCACTGGCTACGACGGCTTGCCCGGCGTAGCGCTGCAACACTTCGGCAAACAGCTGCGCGTTGCTCCAGCCGTCCATGAGGATGTGGTGATGGGTATAGATCAACTGGTAACGCTGCTCGTCACACCGCACCAGCACCAGCCGTAGCAATGGCGGCTGATCAAGGGCAAAACCTGCGGCGCGTTGCGCCTGGGCCAGCGCCTCAAGGGCGATGGCCTGATCGTCGCGATGGCGCCAGTCGAGCACTTCCAGCGGCAGTTTGAGTTGCCGATGAATCAATTGCAGCGGTTGCGCCAGACCTTCCCAAAGGAAGCTCGCGCGCAAATTGTCGTGGCTGTCCAGCGCAGCCTGCCACGCCGTACGGAAGCGCTCGGCATCAACACCGTCGATGTCGACGCGTAACTGGTTGACATAAACCCCACCCTCGTTTTCATACAAGGCATGGAACAGCATGCCCTGTTGCATTGGTGCCAGTGGGTAAAGGTCTTCGATTTGCCGAGCGGCCAGCGGCAAGGCATCAAGCTGCGTTTGCTCCACGCCTGCCAACGGGAAGTCAGACGGTGTGACACCGCCCGCGCCTTCCTCCAGGCACAGTGCAATCAAACCCTGCAATTGCTCGAGATAAGACTGAGCCAGCGCCTCGATAGCTGTGTCATCGAACATCGCTGCGCTGTACGTCCAGCGCAGGCTCAACTTGCCGCCAAAGACCTGGCCATCGACGCTCAGCCAGTTGCTCAGCGCACCCTCGGCATCACGGTTGGCGCCCGATTTTTCGCTGGCAGGCTGGAACAAAGCATCGCTGCCAAAACTGTGGTCAAACTGCCCCAGATAGTTAAACGTGACTCGTGCCTGGGGCAGTGCGGCCAGGCTTTGCCCTTCGCCACCCAAGTAACGCAGCAGACCATAGCCCACGCCACGCTGCGGTACGCCACGCAGTTGTTCCTTGACCGACTTCAGCGTTGCTATCGGCTCACCTCCGTCGTGCAGGCGCAGGGCAAACAGGCTGGTGAACCAGCCGACCGTACGGCTTAGATCGAGGTCGTCGAACAGTGCTTCGCGGCCATGTCCTTCGAGCTGCACCAGCGCCGAGGTTTCGCCCGTCCAGGCGCACAGACTGCGGGTCAGGGCGGTGAGCAGCAGGTCGTTGACCTGCGTGCGGAACACCGCAGGGGCCTGCTGCAACAAGGCGGCGGTGGTCGCGGCATCCAGTTCAACACGGTGCGTGCGCGCATGGCGTCCGCTCAGGCTGGCCTGTGGGTCACGCGCTGGTAAATCACCGCTCGGACCTTGCAGGCTGGTCTGCCAGTATTTCAGTTCGGCGCTCATTTCGGCGCTGTGGGCATGGGCCGCCAGCCGCTCGGCCCATTGCTGGAACGAGCTGCTGCGCGGTGGCAGTTGCACGCTGACTCCGCTCGCCAGTTGCCGGTAAGCCGTCTGCAGGTCTTCCAGCAGTACTCGCCAGGAAACGCCATCTACCACCAAGTGATGAATCACCAACAGCAAGCGCTGGCTGCCATCAGCCAATTCCACCAGCAGCGCACGCAACAGTGGGCCCTGGCTCAAATCCAGGCTGCGCTGGGCCGCCTCGCAGTGCATCAGCAATTCGTCGGCATCTGCGGCCTGACGAATCCACAGCAGCTCGGGATCGTGTTCGTAGACGGCATATTCGGCACTGCTCGGCTCAGTGCCGAAACGCAGGCGCAAACCATCATGCAGTTGGCAGACGTGCCCGAGGGCGCGCTCCAGCACGGTGCTGTCCAGTGTTTGCTGGCAACCAAGCAATACCGACTGGTTCCAGTGTGCGCGATGTGGCAGTTGCTGTTCGAAGAACCAGTGCTGGATCGGCAGTAACGGCGTGCGGCCGCTGGCAGGTGCGTTGACCACGGCCACACTGTCACCCTGACGCGCAACGGCGGCCAGGGCTTTGAGGGTCTGGTGCAGGAACAGGTCTTTCGGGCTCAGTTGCAGACCAGCCTGACGGGCACGGCTGACCACCTGAATCGAGACAATGGAATCGCCGCCCAACTCGAAGAAATTGTCGTCGATACCGACCCGCTCAATGCCCAGGACCGACTGCCAGATCCCTGCCAGCAGGGTCTCGCGCTTATCACGCGGCGCCTTGTATTGCTTCTGTTGCTGGCTGAAGTCAGGCTCCGGCAAGGCCTTACGGTCCAGCTTGCCGTTAGGCGACAGCGGCATGGCGGGCAGCACTAGAATCTGCGCAGGCACCATGTATTCCGGAAGGTGCTCCAGCAGTTCACGGCGCAGGCTCTCGCTGTCGCTGCCTTCAGTGCCATGAACCACCACATAACCCACCAGTTGCTTGCCTTGTGGGGTGTCGCGGGCAATCACCACGGCCTCTTCGACCGATTCCAGCCCTTGCAGGCGGGCTTCGATTTCACCCAGTTCGATACGCAATCCGCGGATCTTCACTTGATGGTCGATGCGCCCGACGTATTCGATAGCGCCGTCTGCGCGCCAGCGAGCCAGGTCGCCGGTACGGTACAGGCGCTCGCCCGACGTGAAGGGGTCGGCCACGAAACGCTCTGCGGTCAGCCCCGGACGCAGGTGATAACCCCGCGCCAGGCCCACGCCGCCGATGTACAACTCGCCCGCTACACCTTGCGGCACGGGTTCCAGGAATGCGTCGAGGATGTACAGCCGCAAGTTGTCGATAGGTCGGCCAATCGGTACCTGATGCCGATCATTTTCTTCATCGCAGGCCCAGTAACTCACGTCGATGGCCGCTTCGGTCGGGCCATACAGATTGTGCAACTGTGCACTGTGGCGCTGGCGGAACTGCTGTTGCAGCTCGTAAGGCAGCGCTTCGCCGCTGCACATCACCTGTTTCAGTGACGGGCAGTTTTCCAGCTCGCCAGAAATGACAAAGGCTTGCAGCATCGACGGCACAAAGTGCAGCACGCTGACCTGACCTTCGTTGATCACACGACGCAATTCCAGCGGGTCGCGATGCGCACCCGGTTCTGCCACCACCAGCGCAGCGCCGGTCAGTAACGGCCAGAAGAACTCCCAGACCGACACGTCGAAACTGAACGGGGTCTTTTGCAGGATACGGTCGGTGTGATCCAGCTGATATGCCTTCTGCATCCAGTGCAGACGGTTGATCAGCGCCGCATGGCTGTTGCCTGCACCCTTGGGTTTGCCGGTGGAGCCGGAGGTGTAAATCAGATACGCCAGGTTTTGCGGGCTGCCCAGGGTTGGCAGGTCGCCGGTATCCAGCGCCTGCAACTCAGGCCACTGGCTGTCCAGGCAGAAGGTCTGCGCGGCACTGGCGGGCAGTTGCTCAAGCAAGTGCTGCTGGGTCAGCAACAGTTGCACACCGCTGTCGCCGAGCATGTGTTCCAGACGCTCACGCGGGTAGTCCGGGTCCGTCGGCACGTAAGCACCACCGGCCTTGACGATGGCCAACAAGGCCAGCACCAGTTCCAGCGAACGCTCGGCGCACACACCGACCAGCACGTCCGGGCCTACACCCTGCTCGCGCAGCCAACGAGCCAGTTGGTTGGCGCGTGCGTTGAGTTCGCGGTAGCTCAGTTGCTGATTGCCGAACTGCACGGCCAAAGCATCCGGCGTTGCAGCGACTTGCTGTTCGATCAGGCTTTGCAGTTGCACCTGATCAGGGAAGTCAGCAGCGGTGTCGTTCCAGCCGTGGAGCAACTGTTCGCGATCATTGCCCGAGAGCATCGGCAAGCGGCCCACGACCTGGCGTGGATCTGTGAGCAGCGCCTGCAGCAGGTGCAGGAAATGCTCGCGCATCTGCGCAATGCTCGCGGTATCGAACAAATCGGTGGCGTAGCCAAACTGACCGCGCACCAAGCCATCACGGCTCTCTTCGGTGCTCAGCATCAGGTCGAACTTGGCGATGCCGACGTCCAGTTCGAGGCTTTCCAGGGTCAACCCGCGACCATCGGCTGAAGGCAGTTCGCGCAAGCCGTCGCGCTGACTCGGCAAATGGTTGTAGGCCACCTGAAACAACGGGTTGTAGCTGAGGCTGCGCTCTGGCTGCAAAGCCTCCACCAGACGTTCGAACGGCAAGTCCTGATGGGCCTGAGCACCGAGTACCGCCTGCCGGGTGCGGTCCAGAAACGCGACGAAGGTTTCGTGCTCGTTCATCTCCGTGCCCAACACCTGAGTGTTGACGAAGAAGCCGATCAGCCGTTCGCTCTCCCCCCGACCACGGTTGGCCACGGGCACACCGACCCGCAGTTCACGCTGGCCGCTGTAACGAAACAGCAGCACTTGATACGCCGCCAGCAACAGCATGAACAGCGTTGCGCCCTGGCTGCGAGCCAGTTCGCGCAGGCCGTTGCTCAAGGCTGCCGGCAGCTGGAAGTCCAGCGCCGCGCCACGGTAGCTCTGCACCGCCGGGCGTGGGCGGTCACTGGGCAGGGTCAGCACCAGCGCTTCGCCGCCCAGTTGACGGGTCCAGTAATCCAACTGGCGGTCACCTTCACCGGCCGCCATCCACAAGCGCTGCCAGCGCGCATAGTCGGCGTACTGAACCGGCAAGGCTTCCAATTGTGCTGCCGCACCGCTGACGTGCGCGGTGTACAGAGTGGCGAACTCGTCAGTCAGCACGCCCATTGACCAACCGTCAGAAACGATATGGTGCAGTGTCAGCAGCAGGATGTGCTCGCGAGTATCGAGCCGAATAAGCGCCAGACGCAGCAGCGGCCCAGTGCTCAGATCAAAGGGTTGGCGGGCCGCTTGTTCCAGTTGTTCACGGGCACGCGGCTCGCGCTGTTCAACGGGCAGCGCACTCAGATCAAAGCGTTGCAGCTCGGGATCAAGGCTCGGCAGTATTACCTGAACCGCTTGCGAGCCGTGCTCTCCCTCTATTTCGCGAAACAGCGTGCGCAGGCTTTCGTGCCGGGCGATCAGCGCCGCAAAGCTGCGTTGCAACGCATCTTCGTCCAGCTCACCGCGCAGCCGGACTGCCGCCGGGATGTTGTAGGCCGCGCTGTGCGGTTCCATCTGCCACAGAAACCACAAGCGACTTTGCGCAGCCGACAGCGGTGCCTGTTCACACGGCTGACGCACAATCGGCAGGCGCTCCAGGCGCACACCTTTTTCGCCCAGTTGACGCAGGAAAATCAGCTGGCGGTCTTCCGGCAGAGCGGCCAGGCGTTCGGCAACCTGCTGCAACTTCTGTTGTTCGGTGTTACTCATCAAAAATTCTCCAACTCGCCCAGCAACTCGTCCATCAGGTCCAGATCAACCTGTTTATTTTGCGCAGCGTCAGGCTGAGCCTGCAGGTGAGCGGCCAACGCCTGGATGGAACTCAATTCGAACAAACGGTGCAGCGGCAACTCCACATTCAGACGCTTGCGCAGGGTCATGCCGACCTGAGTGAGGAGCAGCGAGTGCCCGCCCAGTTCGAAGAAGTCGTCAGTGATGCCGACCTTTTCGATCCCCAGCACGCTCTGCCAGATATCAACCAGTTGCTGCTCAAGCTCAGTGCCCGGCGCGACATAACCACGCGGGCCGGAAGCGAATTCCGGTGCCGGCAAGGCCTTGCGGTCCAGCTTGCCGTTAGGCGACAGCGGCATGGCGGGCAGCACTAGAATCTGCGCAGGCACCATGTATTCCGGAAGGTGCTCCAGCAGTTCACGGCGCAGGCTCTCGCTGTCGCTGCCTTCAGTGCCATGAACCACCACATAACCCACCAGTTGCTTGCCTTGTGGGGTGTCGCGGGCAATCACCACGGCCTCTTCGACCGATTCCAGCCCTTGCAGGCGGGCTTCGATTTCACCCAGTTCGATACGCAATCCGCGGATCTTCACTTGATGGTCGATGCGCCCGACGTATTCGATAGCGCCGTCTGCGCGCCAGCGAGCCAGGTCGCCGGTACGGTACAGGCGCTCGCCCGACGTGAAGGGGTCGGCCACGAAACGCTCTGCGGTCAGCCCCGGACGCAGGTGATAACCCCGCGCCAGGCCCACGCCGCCGATGTACAACTCGCCCGCTACACCTTGCGGCACGGGTTCCAGGAATGCGTCGAGGATGTACAGCCGCAAGTTGTCGATAGGTCGGCCAATCGGTACCTGATGCCGATCATTTTCTTCATCGCAGGCCCAGTAACTCACGTCGATGGCCGCTTCGGTCGGGCCATACAGATTGTGCAACTGTGCACTGTGGCGCTGGCGGAACTGCTGTTGCAGCTCGTAAGGCAGCGCTTCGCCGCTGCACATCACCTGTTTCAGTGACGGGCAGTTTTCCAGCTCGCCAGAAATGACAAAGGCTTGCAGCATCGACGGCACAAAGTGCAGCACGCTGACCTGACCTTCGTTGATCACACGACGCAATTCCAGCGGGTCGCGATGCGCACCCGGTTCTGCCACCACCAGCGCAGCGCCGGTCAGTAACGGCCAGAAGAACTCCCAGACCGACACGTCGAAACTGAACGGGGTCTTTTGCAGGATACGGTCGGTGTGATCCAGCTGATATGCCTTCTGCATCCAGTGCAGACGGTTGATCAGCGCCGCATGGCTGTTGCCTGCACCCTTGGGTTTGCCGGTGGAGCCGGAGGTGTAAATCAGATACGCCAGGTTTTGCGGGCTGCCCAGGGTTGGCAGGTCGCCGGTATCCAGCGCCTGCAACTCAGGCCACTGGCTGTCCAGGCAGAAGGTCTGCGCGGCACTGGCGGGCAGTTGCTCAAGCAAGTGCTGCTGGGTCAGCAACAGTTGCACACCGCTGTCGCCGAGCATGTGTTCCAGACGCTCACGCGGGTAGTCCGGGTCCGTCGGCACGTAAGCACCACCGGCCTTGACGATGGCCAGCAAGGCCAGCACCAGTTCCAGCGAACGCTCGACGCACACACCGACCAGCACGTCCGGGCCTACACCCTGCTCGCGCAGCCAACGAGCCAGTTGGTTGGCGCGTGCGTTGAGTTCGCGGTAGCTCAGTTGCTGATTGCCGAACTGCACGGCCAAAGCATCCGGCGTTGCAGCGACTTGCTGTTCGATCAGGCTTTGCAGTTGCACCTGATCAGGGAAGTCAGCAGCGGTGTCGTTCCAGCCGTGGAGCAACTGTTCGCGCTCAGTCGCGGCCAGCATCGGCAAGTGCGCCACTGCTTGCTCGGCGCTGCCACAAAAGCTCAGCAGCAGGCACTCGAAATGCTCACGCAGACGCTCGACCTGGCTGGCGCAGAAGCGCTCGGACCGGTAGCCGTAACGCACATCCAGGCACTCACCGGCACTGGCGACCAGGGTCAGCGCGTAGTTGGTGGAGTCCACCGGCTGATGACCGAGGATACGCAGGCCGTCTTCACCTGCCGTCGAATGCGTGAGTGCGGCATCCATTGGGAAGTTCTCGAACACCAGAATGCTGTCGAACAACGCCTGACCACCACGCCCGGCCCAGCGCTGAATGTCGTACAGCGGGCTGTGTTCGAACTCGCGCACCTCCAGGTTGTAGGCCTGCAATTCACGCAGCCAGTCACCCAGTGACTGAGCGGCCTGCGGTTGCTGGACGATGGGCAGGGTATTGATGAACAGCCCGAGCATGTCCTCGGCACCCGGTAGATTTCCCGGACGCCCGGCCACAGTGGCCCCGAAGGCTACCCGCGACCGACCGCTGTAGCGTTGCAGCAGCAACAGCCACGCCCCTTGCAACAGGGTATTGAGGGTCACGCGCTGTTGCTGGGCAAACTGCTGCAAACGCTGACTGGCGACGGCATCGAACTGGCTGCGCACCTCGCGCGTCGGTTCCACGACATAGCTGCCCGCGCAGGCAGTCGCCAACAGCGTCGGCTCGTCAAAACCCGCCAGACGCTGACGCCAGAAGCGCTCACCGAGGCTGGCATCCTGCACCTGCAACCACGCGATGTAATCACGGTAACGGCCCGCTACCGGCGGCAGGCTGCTGCCCTGATAAGCGGCCAGCACTTCACCGATCAAGCGGGCGCTGCTCCAGCCGTCCAGCAACAGGTGATGACAGGTCCACAGCAAGTGGAAGCGCCGCTCACCGAGACGTACCAGTGCCAGACGCTGCAAGGGCGGACGCGTCAGGTCAAAGCCGCGTTGCCGCTGACTGTCAGCCAATGCGTCGAGCGCTGCCCGGTCGGTGCTGCGCTCGCGCCAGTCGAAATGCTCCACCGGCAGTTCGGCGTGGCGCAACACGAACTGCAACGGCACTTCAAGGCCTTCAGTCAGGAAGCCACTGCGCAGCGTGGCATGGCGACTCAGAACCTGCTGCCAGGCCGCCACGAAGCGGGCTTCGTCGAGGTTGTCCAGGTCCACGCGCAGTTGGTTGACGTAGAGCGCCGAGCCCGGCACATCAAGGGCGTGGAACAGCATGCCCTGCTGCATCGGAGCCAGCGGATACAGGTCTTCCAGGTTGCTGGCGTCGACTGGCAAGCTGTCCAGCATGGCCTGATCCAGGCCCGCCAGTGGTACGTCACTCGGGGTCAACGCCGGAGCGGCTTGCAGACAGTGCTGCAACAAACCTTGAAGCTCTGCCTGCAGCACGCTCAACAATTGATCGATCAGTGCGGCGTCGAACATCTCGCGGCTGTAATGCAACTCCAACTGCAGACAACCGCCGAGCACTTTGCCGTTGAACACCAGCCAATTGCCCAATTGCGCGTCATCGGCATGGCTGCGGCCGACCGACTCTTTGGCCGGGAGGAATGCCGAATCAGTGAACTGCTGGTCGAACTGCCCCAGGTAATTGAAGGTTACTCGTGCTGGCGGCAGCTCTTGTAACTGCGCCCCCAGTGGGCTGAGGTAGCGCAGCAAGCCGTAACCGATGCCGGCACGTGGCACGCCACGCAACTGCTCTTTGATGGCTTTCAACGATGCAGCGGCATCGCCTTGAGGGCTAAGGCGCACAGGGTAAAGACTGGTGAACCAGCCCACGCTGCGGCTCAGGTCCAGTGCCGCATGCTGATCAAAAGCATCTCGGCCATGACCTTCCAGTTCGATCAGAGCCTGTTCGGCACCGCTCCAACTGCACAGCGCACGGGCCAGTGCGGTAAGTAACAGGTCGTTGATCTGGGTGCGGTACGCCTGCTGAGCCGGGCCAAGCAGTTGCCGGGTAGCTTCGCTGTCCAGGCTGAAACTCGCCTGCGCAGCTTCACGCCAAGTGGTCCGGGCATCGCTACGCGTCTGCGGCAACGCCGGAGCGTCTTGCAACTGCGCCTGCCAGTACCCCAGTTCGGCGTGCAACTCGGCGCTGTTGGCGAAGGCATGCTGACGCTGGGTCCAGGCCTGATAGCTGTCACTTTTAACCAGTTGCGCCGGAGCCTTGCCTGCCAGTAATTGACGGTAGGCGCTTTCGAGGTCTTCCAGCAGCACCCGCCACGACACACCGTCTACCGCCAGGTGATGAATAACCAGTAACAGGCGCTCGCTGCCATCTTCCAGGCTGACATGCATTGCTCGCAGCAACGGGCCTGCGTTCAGGTCAAGGCTGCGTTGCGCCTGGTCACACAGGCGTTCCAGAGTCTGCTCATCACTGGCACGGCGACGCCACAGCAGCGTCAGGTCCAGCAAACCCGGCTCGGCATAGACCTGCCGCACAGGCTGGGTGTGACTGTCGAAGCGCAAGCGCAGGCTGTCGTGCTGACCGAGCAGCCAGTGAAGCGCACGCGTCAGGTTGTCCAGGTCCAGCGGCGATTTGGGCTGCAGCAAGATTGCCTGGTTCCAGTGATTGCGTTGATCACTGTGAACACGCTCGAAGAACCGCGCCTGCACCGGCGCCAACGGCAACTCGCCACTGACGGCCACCGCAGCTGCGGCTGCTGTTGCCACCGGTTTGGCCGGGCCGCGACTTTCCAGCCACTGCGCCAGTTGGCGAACACTCTGACGCTCGAAGAGCTGTTTGGGGCTGAGTTTGTAACCCAGCTTGCGAATGCGCGAAATGATTTGCAGGCTGAGAATCGAGTCGCCGCCCAGTTCGAAGAAGTTGTCTTCGGCACACACCGCTTCGATCTTCAGCACGGCTTGCCAGATGTCGGCCAACTGGCTTTCCAGTTCGCTCATCGCCGTTTCCTGCGTACTGCCAGCCTCCACCACCGGGCCACGCGGCAGTGCCTGGCGATCAACCTTGCCGTTGGGGGTCAAGGGAATGCCAGGCAGCAGCATCAACTGTGCGGGCAGCATGTATTCAGGGACTTGCTCCGCCAGTGCCTGACGCAGGCTTTCAGCGTTGCCAGCACTGCTGACGCACCATGCCAACAGGCGCAATGGCCCCTCGGCTTCGCGCTCGGCCAGTACCAGCGCGGCACTGACGCCGGGCAGCGCTTTCAGGGCCTGGGTAATTTCCCCCAGCTCAACCCGGTAACCGCGAATCTTGACCTGCTCATCGAGACGCCCAAGGAACTCGATCAGCCCATCGTGTCGGAGGCGCACCCGGTCACCGCTGCGGTACAGACGCTCACCGTCGATGTGCACGAAATACTCGGCGCTCAACTCGGGCTGGCTCAGGTAGCCATCAGCCAGCCCGGCACCTCCAATCAACAGCTCACCCGGCACGCCAACCGGCAACGGGTTGCGGTACTCGTCCACAACCCGCACGTGGCAGTTGGGCAATGGGCGACCGATTGCCAGCGCGCCCAACGGTAGTTCGGCGTCATGCGCCAGTTCATGGGTCAAGACACCGACCGTCGCTTCGCTCGGGCCATAGTGATTGACGATGCGGCAAGCCGGTGCCAGCTCCCGCACCTGTTGCAACAGACTGCGGTCGCACGCCTCGCCGCCCACTACCAGCAGTTGACGCGGCAGCAGCCGGGCTTCGGGCAGTGCGGCGAGCAAGCCACTGAGATGACCGGGAACAATCTTCAGTACATCCACCGCATGCTGTTGCATGAAGGCGGCAAAACATTCGGCATCCGCTACATCATCCTGGCTGGCCAGACACAGGCGGCCACCGGAGCACAGTGCCCCGAACAGCGTGGTGTTGCCCAGGTCGGCGGCCACCGATGAGACCATCGCCATGCCCTGCCCGGGCTGCAGATCCAGACGTGCGTGAATACCTTGAACGTAGTTGGCCAATGCGCCGTGGCTGACCACCACGCCCTTGGGTTGTCCGGTCGAGCCGGAGGTGAAAATCACGTAGGCTGCGTTGGTAACATCGACAGGCAGTGACAGTGCGGCGTCGGAGAAACCGTTCTCGCTGCCAGCATCGACCAACAGTGCCGCATCGCCGAAGCTGGTCAGCCGCGCAGGATCACCGAGCAACACACAGCGTGCGTCGCTCTCGACCACCAGACGTTGCAGCCGCGCCAACGGCAGCGCCGGGTCCAGGGGCACGTACGCCGCCCCCGCCTTCATGACGCTCAACAACATCAGCACCCACTGGCTGCTGCGCGCCTGACACAGCGCCACGCGGTCGCCCGGTTGCACGCCGGCAGCCTGCAAGCGGTGCGCCAGCCGATTGCTCGCGGCATCAAGCTGGGCATAACTCAACTGACCATCCCAGGCCTGCACGGCAATCGCCTCTGGCCGTGTCACGACCTGAGCGGCGAACCCGGCCAACACATCGCTGAACGGCCACTGCTGCAGTTCGCCGCGCAACTCGTCAGCCTCGCCCAATGCCGCCAGCGGCAGCTCGGACAACGGACGTGTCGGTGCTTCGCAGAGACGGACGAGCAACTGGCGGAAGGTCTGCGCGATGGCCGCCACGCTTGTTGCATCAAACAAGTCGCTGGCATAGACAAAGCTGCCGCGCAGCACATTGTCCTGCCCTTCGGCCATGTCCAGCGCGAGGTCGAACCGTGCGCCGTATTGCTCTTCACTGAACAGCTCAAGCCGCAGGTCGCCGGCATTCGGCAGGACGCTCACATCGAAGCCGAAGTTGAATTTCACCTGCACCAAAGGGTTATGCGCCAGGCTGCGTTCGGGCTGCAAGGCTTCTACCAGTTGTTCGAACGGCAAGTCCTGATTGGCCTGGGCGCCGAGTGCCAGTTGACGGGTTTCTGCGAGCAGCGCAGCAAAGCTGGCTGAGTCGTCTATGTGGCACGGCATGACTTGAGTGTTGACGAAGAAGCCGATGAGGCCCTCGGTTTCCATCTGCTGCCGACTGGCCACCGGCACCGCAATACGCAGGTCACGCTGACCGCTGTAGCCCCTCAGCAAGACACCGTAAGCGGCCAGCAGCAGCATGAACAACGTCACGTCATGCGCCTTGGCCAACGCCTTGAGGCGAGTACCAAGCTCGCCGTCCAGTTCAAAGCCCAGGCTCGCGCCACGGTAGCTTTGTACGGCAGGACGCGGACGATCGGTCGCCAGTTCGAGCACGATCTGGTCAGTGCCCAGACGCTCCTTCCACCAGGCAAGCTGCCGCGCGCCCTCGGCGCTGGCCAATAGCTCGCGTTGCCACTGGGCATAGTCGGCGTATTGCACCGACAACGGAGCCAGAACCGGTTCGCGCTGCGCCGTGAATGCGCCATAAAGCTCGCTGAACTCATTGACCAGTACCCGGATCGACCAGCCATCGGAGACCATGTGGTGCATGGTCAACAGCAACACGTGGTGATCGTCACCCAAACGAATGAGGCTTAGACGCAGCAACGGTCCCTGGCGTAAATCGAAGGGTTGCATCGCTTCGGTTGCCGCCAACTGTCGTGCTTGCAGTTCCGCATCAACGACGCCAGACAGGTCGTGTTCGACCAGCGGCAAAGCTTGCGCAGGTTCGATTACCTGAAATGGATGGCCGTCGATTTCGTCGAAACGGGTGCGCAGGGTCTCGTGACGCTGTACCAGCGCATCGAAAGCGCGGCGCAGCGCTGCAAGATCCAGTGCACCGCGCAAACGCAGCGCACCGGGCACGTTGTAGGCCGCGCTTTGCGGTTCCATTTGCCAGAAGAACCACAGGCGGCTCTGGGCGGCTGACAGCGGCATGGTGCCATTGCGCGGCAGGGCTCGCAGCACTGAGTGGGTGCTGACCGAGACATCCTGGGCAGCCAGTCGCGCAGCGAACTCGTTCAACCGTGAGCATTCGAACAGGGTACGCAGCGGGCACTCCAGGCCCAGGTCACGCTTGATCCGCGACACCACCTGAGTCGCCAGAAGCGAGTGCCCACCCAGATCGAAGAAATCATCCTGACGACCGACACGCGCCACGCCGAGCACCTCACTCCAGATCGCAGCGACCTGGCATTCGATGCCGTCCAGTGGCGCAACGAATTCGGCACCCTGCCCTTGCGGTTCCGGCAGCGCGTTGCGGTCCAGCTTGCCGTTGATGTTCAGCGGCAGGCTGTCGAGCAACAGAATGTGTGCAGGCACCATGTAGTCCGGCACCTGATCGCGCAGGGCTGTTTTCAAGCTGTCGGTGCTCAATGGCTGACCGCTCACGGCAACTACGTAGCCCACCAGTTGCAGGCCCTGCACCGACTCACGGGCGCATACCGCCGCCGCATGAACGCCCGGCAGCGCTTGCAGGCGCGCTTCGATTTCCCCCGGCTCGATCCGGAAGCCACGAATTTTCACCTGTTGGTCGACACGCCCCAAATAGTCCATAGCGTTGTCTTCACGCAGGCGAACCCGGTCACCGGTCCGGTACAAACGGCCGCCAGCAGCGCTGAACGGATCAGCAATAAAACGCTCGGCGGTCATTGCCGGACGCTGGTGATAACCCCGAGCCAAGCCTTCACCGCCGATGTACAGCTCACCCGCGACGCCACGTGGCAGAGGCTGCAACTGATCATCGAGCACATACAGGCGACGCGCGCCGACCACTTCGCCAATTGGCGCATACGCCGCGCCGCACTTGGTGCTGGCATCAGCCTTCCACAAAAGAGGCGTGACCACTGTTTCGGTGGGGCCGTAGCCGTTGATCAGATGTTCAGCCTTGAGGTGTCGCCGGGCCAGTTCGAAACTGGCTTCGGGCACGGCGTCGCCGCCAAAGCAATAGATCCGCATGCTCGGCACAGGGCCTTGGCGCGCGGCCTCCTCGGCTAACTGCAACAGGTAAGCTGGCGGGAAAGCTGCCACGCTGACCGAATGTTCACGCAGTTGATTGAGGGTTTGCTCGGCGGTCCACAGCTCGTCACCACGAATCAACACACTGGCCCCGTGCGACAGCGCCGTCAGCCAGCGCTCGTGAGCACCGTCGAACGCAAAGGACATGAAAATCAGCTCACGGTCGGCAGCGCTCATCGCATAACGCTGACCAATCGCCTGGCAATGCATGGCGATTTCACCGTGGGCGACCGCTACCCCTTTTGGCTGGCCAGTCGAACCCGAGGTGTAGATCAGGTACGCGAGGTTTTGCGCCTCGACGGTGACTACCGGGCGCTGCGTCGATTCGCGGCTCAGGTCCAGTCGATCAAGCTCCAGACTCAGCACCCCGTCCGGCAGAGACAACCGGTCGCGCAAGCTGCTGTGGGTCAGTACCCAGTGAATACCGGCGTCCTGTATCAACCACGTCAGACGTTCACGCGGGTAGTCGATATCCAGCGGTACATAGGCGCCCCCGGCTTTCATGACCGCCAGCAGGGCCAGAGGGATTTCCACTCCACGCGGCAGGGCCACACCGACGCGTACTTCGGCGCCAATGCCTTGGGCGATGAGGTGATTCGCCAGTGCGTTGGAACGCGTTTCCAACTGGGTAAAACTGAGCTGATGCTGCGGATCAATCAGGGCTGGGCGGTCGCCCAGCGCCAGACACTGCTCGGCAATCCGTTCGCTCAGCGGGGTAAAAACCTGCACTGGCCAATCGGCGGTGTCACGCCATTCGCTTTCGGGCAGCCATGCCGAGGCTTGCAGCGGCTGATCAGCAGGCTGCTGCAGCAGGGTTTGCAGCAGGCGCCGGAAGTTACTCGCCAGACGCTGCATGCCTGCGGCGGCATAGCCCTCGCTGGCATAGCAGAAGTTCAAACGCAGGCCATCCTGGCTTTCACGCACACGCAACACCAGATCGAACGGCGTTTGCAGGTCGATCTGCTCCAGCGCTTCGACCTGCAAGCCGCTGAGGTTGTCCGCGGCACGGGTTTGCCACTGATAATCGAAGGCCACCTGGCACAGCGGATGACGGCCGTGACCACGCTCCGGGTGCAAGGCCTCCACCAATTGCTCGAACGGCAACGACTGATGCGCCTGTGCCTGCAGCACGTTCTCTCGCACCTGATGCAGCAGGTCTGCCAGGGTAAGACCCGCAGGCAGTTCGCAACGCAAAACCAGCAGATTAACGAAGAAACCTATCAACGCTTCGCTGTCCAGACTTTCGCGTCCCGCCTGGGTCAGGCCCACGCGCAAGTCGTGGGTTGCGCTGTAGCGCTGCAACAACAGATTGAAGGCGGCCAGCAGCAGCATTGCCGGGGTAACGCCATGGCGCAGTGCCAACTGGCCGAGTCTGGCACTCAAATCAGCGCCCAGTTCATCGTCAATGAACGCGGCACGGCGGCTTTGCTGTGGCTGGTAAGGCAAGGCAAAAGGCAGCTCCAGCGGCACATGCCGGGTGCCGAGGCGCTCTTTCCACCACTGCAACTGACGCTCGCCCTCACCGGCTTGCAGTTGCTGGCGCTGGGCCTCGGCGACGTCCAGGTATTGGCGTGACAAGGGCGCGATAGTGGCTTCACGACCTTGCAGACGGGCACTGTACAGCTCGGTGAATTCCCCGAGCAGCAGGTTCAGCGACCAGCCATCGGCCACGATGTGATGCACACACAGCAACAGCTGCTGGCGGTCAGTGTCCAGCTGCTGCAAACGCAGACGCAGCAACGGACCGTTGGCCAGATCGAAGGGCTCAGCGATAAAACGCTCGGCATCGGCACGGGCTTCGATTTCAAGCTCGGCGTCGGCCAGGGAACCGAGGTTGACCTCGCTGAGCGGGACCGCACCGGGCGCGGCAAACTGCAGCGTTACCTCGCCGTTTTCGGACTCGACAAAACGACTGCGAAGCACTTCATGCCGTTGCAACAAGGCCGTAAAAGCCTCCTGCAATACGGCCAGATTAAGCTGACCACGCAGCCGCAAGCGGCCGCCAATGTTGTACACGGCGCTGTGTGGTTCGAGCTTCCACAGGAACCACAAACGCTGCTGGGCAGCAGATGGCAGCAATGGACCCTGACGGTCGAGCAGCGCGACGGGGACGACCGAGTGCTGCGGCTGGCTGTCCAGCGCGGCGACGAAAGCGTCCAGTTGTGGCGCCTCAAACAACAGGCGCAACTCCACTGCGCGACCTTCGAGTTCACGCAGTCGAGCCATCAGTTGCGCGGCCTTGATCGAGTTACCGCCCAAGGCAAAGAAGTTAGCTTCACGTTGCGTCACAGGCGCATCCAGTACCTGCGCCCACAGCTCGGCCATGGCCTGCTCGGCAGCGCTGAGCGGCGTATTGTCCTGCTTCGAGTAGTCGAGCATCTGCCCGGCACGCTGTACGGCATAGCTGGCGACACTGCCGTCGGCCAAACCCTGGCGACAGGCTGAGCGTTGCAGTTTGCCGCTAGACGTTTTTGGCAACGCACCCGGCTCAAGCAACGCGATCAACACAGGGACTTCCTGAAAACGCTCTGCCACAGCCTCACTGATGGCCTTGATCAACGCCTCGGCAGGCACCAGCTTGCGCACGCTGCGGCCGATTTCTGCCGCGATGCCAATCCCTTCATTGCCATCATGCTCAATGGCGAACGCCGAAACACGGCCCTTGCGCACCACGTCCACTTCTTCTTCAACGCAGCGTTCGAGATCCTGCGGGTACAGATTCTGGCCACGAATAATGATCATGTCTTTCAGGCGACCGGTGATGAACAACTCTCCGCCGTGCATGAAACCCAGGTCGCCGGTGCGCAGCCAGACACGGCCGTCACGCTCGATGAAGCTCTTGGCGGTGGCTTGTGGGTTGCGCCAGTAGCCGCTGGCCACGCTCGGGCCAGAGCTCCAGACTTCGCCGACACCGCCCTCCGCTACTGGCTCAGTGCTGACCGGATCAACCAGCATCAACGGATGCTCTGGCTGGCCCCAGCCACAGCTGACCAGACGGCTGCCGGAGCCCAGGCGACCGAGGTTATCGGCCAGCGCGCGGGTATCCACCTCAATCTGGGCAATACCTTGACCACGCCGACTGCCGCTGACGAACAACGTGGCTTCCGCCAGGCCGTAACTGGCGAACCAGGCGTTTTCGTCGAATCCGGCCACGGCAAACTGGCTGGCAAAGCGTTCCAGCGTGTCGGGCCGGATCGGCTCGGAGCCGGAATACGCCAGTCGCCAGCAGCTCAGGTCGAGGCTTTTAAACGCGGATTCCTTGAGTCGCTCGCAGCACAGACGATAGGCAAAGTCAGGGCCGCCGCTGATGGTCCCCCGGTACTTGCTGATCGCTTCGAGCCAGCGCTGCGGCCGTTCGAGAAAGTAACGGGGCGACATCAATACGCAGGGAAAGCCGCTGTAGATCGGTTGCAGCAGACCGCCAATCAGGCCCATGTCATGGAACAGTGGCAGCCAGCTCACCATCACATCGTCATCGCTAATCGACAGCCCGTGGCGAATCAGCCGCTCATTGGCCAACAGGTTGCCCTGAGTGACCTGTACCCCCTTGGGAGTCGACGTGGAGCCAGAGGTGTATTGCAGAAAGGCTATGTCGTCGTCACGCAGCGTTGGTAGTTGCCATTGTTCGGCCAGCGCGCTCGGCACCTGATCGACCGCCAGCAGCAGTGGCGACTCACCGTTGCTACGCTCGCAGGCTGGGCGCAGAGCCTCGATCAGAGTCGAATCGGTCAGTACCAGGCTCGGCTCGGCATCGTCGAGAATAGCGCGCAGGCGCATCAAATGCTGCGGGCGTACCGATTCTGGCGGATAGGCCGGAACGGCAATAATGTTCGCATAGAGGCAAGCGAAAAAAGCGGTGACGTAATCTGGACCACTCGGCAGCAACAACACCGCCCGCGCTCCCGAAGCGGCATGCTGGCGCATCTGTACAGCCAGGGCTCGTGCACGCTCGTCCAGCTCCCGGTAACTGAGCGGTTGATCGCCGTCTTCGGCTATGAAACGCAGTGCGATCTTTTCAGGTGTCTGGCAGGCACGCTGCTGCAACACCTCAACCAGGTTGACGGCTTCGTAGGGGTCATTCATGGCATCACCTGTTATGGACGACGGGCAGTGGCCCGCCCGCCGGGGCAGTTCTGAAAAAGAAAAAGGCCGCGTCAGCCTTGCCTCAAGCGCTGAAGAGCCAGGGCTAAAAAGCTGACGCGGTAATCAACGCGTCAGGAAAGCGTGCTGACTTGATGACCTTCAGCCATAGCCACCACTACTTTGCGCGGTCCGCTGAATGGCGAGCGGGCGTGGGCAGCCAGCATGTTGTCGAGCATCAGGACGTCGCCGCTGTACCACGGGAAAACCACTTTGGTTTCCTCCAGGACACCGCGCACTTCATCGAGCAGCGAATCTTCGATAGGGCTGCCGTCGCCGTAGTACACATTGCGCGGCAAGTCCTCCTCGTCGACCACCTCCAGCAAGTTTTCCCGTACTTCCTGTGGCAGGTTGGAGATGTGAAACAGGTGCGCCTGGTTGAACCAGACCCACTCCGCAGTGCGCGGATGACGCGCCACCGCCTGGCAGAGTTGGCGCGTGCGCAGTTCGCCGTCGTCTTTCCACTCGCACTCGATACAGTGCTGACGGCAGTAGGCTTCGACTTCCTGCTGGTTATCGGTGTTGAACACTTGTTCCCACGACACATCCAGACCGTTGCCGAAATTGCGCACGTACATCAGGCCGCGTTCGGTGAAGCGCTCGCGAATAGCCTGCGGCACACGCCGATAGACCTCGCGGCTGTCCGCCACCGGGGTTTCACCGCCGACCAGCGCGGCCTGCACGCAATAGAACCAGATTCTCATCGGCCATTCGCGGGTGTAGGCCTGCTCGTTGTGCAGCGGAATGTGCTGATGGGCCGGATACTCGGTGGACGTATAAACACCGGAGGTCACATTGCTGCGCGGCGTTGAACCGAACTCGTAGTTGAGCAGCGGATGACCAAAGCCTGCCGCGAACTCTCTGAAGCGCTCGGCACCGCCGACGTGAAAACCACGCAGCAACAGGCCGCCGCACTTTTCCAGGCGCTCGGTGCTCAACACGCGCAAATCGGCGAGCGCATCCTGCAGATCGATGCCTTCGTGGCGCGCCTGGACCAACAACGGCAGGTCGCCGCGAACGCCGGGCAATGTCTCAAAGGTAAACAGTTGACTGGAATCCATCGCGCATTCTCCGCTCAAGCCGTGACCGGCTGTTGCACTGGCCCGACTGGCTGCAGGCGCTCGACCATCAGCTCGAGCAGGTGCGCTTCATGGGCATTGATAAAAAAGTGGTCGCCGTCAAACATCTCCAGGGAGAAGCCTTCAGCGGTTTCGTTCTGCCACGCCGACAAAGCCTCTACCGACATGCGGTCCTGCTTGCCGCCAAACACATGAATCGGGCTACTGAGCAATGCCCGGCGGTCATAGCGATAACGGCCACACAAGAGAAAATCGGCGCGCAGTACCGGCAGAGTCAGGAGCAGCATTTCCGGGTCCGCGAACACCGCCTCGTCGGTTCCGCCCAACTGACGCAAACGGGCCAGCAACTGCTCATCGCTCTGCTCTGCCTGCAAGTCAGTGTGGTATTCACGGTGGGCGGGAGCCGGTGCGCCGGAGACGAACAGCGTGCGCGCAGGCGGTGCACCCTTGCGCCGCAAGGCGTGAGCCAACTCAAAAGCGAGCAACGCTCCCAGGCTGTGACCGAACAGGACGTAAGGCAGATCAAGGCGACCTTCCAGTTCGACGGCAAGCTGCGCCACCAGCGCTGGCATATCGGTTTGCAGCGGCTCGTTAAAACGTCGGCCACGACCGGGCAACTCAAGCGGACAGACCTCTATCCATGCTGGCAGCGAGCGACGCCAGCGCAGATAAACCATGGCGCTGGCACCGGAGTAAGGTAGACAGAACAGTCGCAGGGCAGGACGCTGCATGGCTTAACGCGCCTCCGTCTGCCCGTCCATCTTTTGCCGCAGGCTCAGGGGCCGCATGTCGGTCCAGACCTGCTCGACGTAGGCCAGGCAGTCAGCCTTGCTGCCCTGCTTGCCCGCCTCACGCCAGCCGGCCGGCACGGCCTTGTAGTCGGGCCACAGCGAATACTGTTCTTGCTGATTGATCAGAACCTTGTACAGCGCGTCTTCGCGATCAAATGCCATCGGACTTACTCTCCTGTCGCCAGCGAATAGATCGGTAGAAGGCCTTTTACGTCAGCCTTCTTACCTGCTTTCCAATAAGACGAAGGGGGGATGAGAATAATTATGATTAAGTGAGAGATTGTTTCAGCCTGTGCCGCAGCCGGCATTGCACCGTGCTGCGGGTGTTGCGGGTGTTGTTGCGACGGACAGTCAGCGCAGCGTGCCGCGCAAGCGCGCCACCCGCTCACGAGCCAGTTCCGGTGTCGAGGCATCAACGGGCAATGCCGGCCCCGCCATCCGTACGCTCATCTCAAGGGCTTTGGCGGGATCTCGTAGGACCGGCCGGGCATATCACTAAAAGCCAGACAACAAAGCCCGCACCAGGCGGGCTTTCTGTTGCTTCAAGGAGTTCAAGGGCCTTGAGGAGGTGGAACCTGAAAACAGGCGTCACCACCCACAATCAAGTTCGACTTTGCTTCCGGTCCGGTGTCATCAACAGCTCAACTAAAGCTGGGAGAACTCGGCAATCTTTTTCATAAGCACGGAAAAACTCAATGGTGTCTCAGCCTCATCATCACAACGATTTCTTATCAACGTATACGCATCGATAGCAGGTGACAAAACTTCTATCACATCGGCCTTATAGTTCGTTATTTCAATAAAACCACTGACGACACCATTTAAGTTTTCAATTTCCAAAACCAATGTCGAAAATTTAAACAGCGCACCCTCTTCATCCGTCCCTGCCCCTGTCGAAGGATTATCAAAGTAAACATTTAATTTGGGAAAAACGTCTCTATTCCATTCAAAAATCGGCAGCATACGTACCAATTGCTTGAATTCAACTTCACTCTCACTCCCGGAAAATTCACACTTGAAAATCGGAACGCAGAGAAATAGCCCATCACGTTTATCCCGCAAATCCCCTTTCAAATGCCCGTGATAATCCTTTGGAACCGCTATCGCATGAGTAAAGCCATAACTGTTTTCTTGCAGACTATATAGGGTAGGCTTAACGGGAGACAGAAGCTCTGGCAATTGATCCAATACAGCAGATGCAAACTTGCGGTCATCTACATCTTCAGACCCAACGACAGCATAATGATGAGCACAGCTTTTCAAACAGTATCGAAAAGTTTTCTTTGGAAAATCATACTGAAAAAAAAGATGCCCAGAACTGTCTTCATCGACTACATCAAAAGACTCTAATAAATCCTGCCTGGCAAACATCGTAGATTCTCCTGGTCCTGCTCAGGACCTACATCCTGCCTTTATCCAATACCGCTCGCCGACGTAACCTGGTGGGCCGACACTAAGGCTGGGAAGTTTAATCGGGTCGTCAGGACGAGCCGCCCCATTCTCTTGAGAGCAGACACTGGTCGACGACTTTCTGTTCATCTGCGGCGTTCAGGCTACACGGATCCGGCGTTTGCACCAAGGATGGGGGACACAATCCAGCAATAGACGAACCAATACGAAAATTGACGCGCGAGTAATCGTAAAAGGCTCTACCTGCTGTTTACTTTGTAGGAGCTACCGAAGGCTGCGAAGCATTCATCCTGACACACCGCCATCGCAGCCTTCGGCAGCTCCTGCAGATTCCCGGGCTGACGCCTGACCAAATCGCAGAAGCAAAAAACCCATACAACAAAAAGCCCGCACTAGGCGGGCTTTCTGTTGCTTCAAGGAGTTCAAGGGCCTTGAAGCGGAATATGGCGCAGCGGACGGGATCATAACTCACCTTCCAAGTCTTTGAAATTCTACGTTTTTCATAAGATTAAATTTCATTGATGGACTGAATTGTGTACTCAAAACCGATTGCTGTAAATAACTTTGCTCGACGTCATGACTGTGGAGCCGTGGGCATGCCCGCCACCAATACACGGGGTCACCAGCGTGCAGCGTCCACCGATGCGCTGCAACTCGTGGATAGCTTGGTGGAGATTAGTGCTCCAGTGATGCCGAACGGGTGCCCCAGGAATATGCCGGAACCGTTGGGATTGACCTTTTGCGGCTCCAGTCCCAGATCCTGATTAACCGCACACGCTTGCGCAGCAAAGGCTTCATTGGCTTCGATCACATCCAGATCGATTTTTTTCAGACCCGTTCGATGAAGCAACAGCGGCGTCGCGGCCAATGAGCCTATGCCCATATAACCAGGATCGACTCCAGCATGGGCATAACCGATCAACCTCGCCAACGGTTTCAAGCCTGATGACTGCGGTGAGAGTCAGCACAGCATAAGCCAGGAGCACGGCCGGAATCATTGGCATGAAGATATCCAGCGCACCGACGTGCAGCGCTGCAACTGCCCGCGCGGTAGGGCCTCCCCATGGCTAGATGTTTATGATCCCGCTCGCAATGTTGACTACACAGGTGAGTGCTAGAACGCTCACCCCCAAAGATAAAATCTATTCCCCCTCCCCGGCGATCTAGCATTTCGCAAAGTTTTAGCGCGAGCAGCAAAACCTCCTCATTCATTATTTTTATCATAGGGAGGCCGTCAGCAGGATATTGAATGCCTAGATGTTAAGCGTATCTATTTATTCGGCTTTAAGGAAAAGTCAGAATCAATGTCATAACTGCGGATAAGAGCAGCATAACAGCCATGCAAAATAGGCCTGGTAGGAATGTCGCAGAAGTTTGTCCGAACGGACGTTGCACCCAGTGCAGCAATGGAAACTCGCATAGAGGATTCATACCCCCGACTAACTGCGTCGCGGTCATGCCCAGATCGGCATTTATGGTCAGAGCCACAAACCCTGCACTGGTACGATAGATGTAATTGAAAACAAAAGCCAAGATAAGGATGGGCATCAGTTGCTATGCGCATTGTTAACCGTACTCCGTTGTAAGGCTTGTTGATTGGTTATATCAATGCCACAGCATCTACTACAGTCAGGCTCATTTCCGTCTCCTGCGGCGAACCTGGCTGTCGTCAGGCTCGCTTTTTTACTTGTAATAGTTACGGAATATTGATTAATTTTGAAACTAGTCGACTCTTAGATTATTAAGCCTCCGTTGGCGTTCGTTGTTTGACTGGGTGCCTGTTCTCGGAAGAAAGCAGGCCTGCCAATACGAAAGGCAGAATTCCTCCGTTAGCGAAGTAGGTCGCTTCGATCGCGGTATCGATACGGGCCAATAGGGTAACGTCTTGCTGGCTACCGTTCCGGCGCGTGATCCGAAGCGTTACATCCTGAGTAGGCATTACGCCGCTTTCCACGCCAAGAATGTCGAAGGTTTCGGTGCCATCCAACGCGAGAGATCTCACATCATCAGAGTCCTTGAATTGCAATGGAAGCACTCCTAGCCCGGCCAGATTGCTGCGGTGAATACGCTCGAAGCTTTTGGCAATAACAGCGCGTACCCCCAGCAAGCGTGTGCCCTTCGCCGCCCAGTCCCTACTGGAACCCGACCCGTACTCCTCGCCTGCGAAGATCAATGTCGGGGTTTGTGCAGCGATGTAGCTGCGCGACGCATCGAACAAGGTTGTCCGAGTGCCGGAAGGTTGAAGTAGCGTGTATGGGCCTTCGTCTGCCGATCCATCTGCCTTTGTCGCAAGCATCAGGTTCTTCAGGCGCACGTTGGCAAAGGTGCCACGTACCATGACCTCAAAGTGACCTCGGCGAGCACCATAGGTGTTGAAGTCCTTGCGCTCTACCCCATGCTCAGCGAGCCATTTTCCGGCACTTGAATCAGGGGTGATCGAGCCGGCCGGGCTGATGTGGTCGGTGGTGATGGAGTCGCCCAGAATGGCCAGCGCACGCGCGCCAAGGATAGGGCGAGCAGCCTGGGTGGTGTCGAAGAAATCGGGCTCAGCGGCGTAAGTTGACTGAGGCCAGTCATACACCTCGCCCTCGCTGGTCTTGATCGAGTTCCAGAGGTCATGATCCTTGGTCAAATCAGCATAGAGATCTTTGTACAGCTGGGCGTTTGCAGCCTTTACGCTCAGCGCTTTGATTTCATCGTTGGTTGGCCAAAGATCGGCCAGCAGTACCGGCTTCCCGTCGTGGTCATAGCCCAGCGGTTCGGTGGTCAGGTCACACCGCGTGGAGCCTGCCAGCGCAAAAGCAACCACCAAAGGTGGGCTGGCAAGGAAGTTCGCACGCAGGTTGCCGTGGATGCGCGCTTCAAAATTCCGGTTGCCTGACAGCACTGCGCTGCAGACCAGGTCCTCACCGACGACTACCTTTTCCAAAGCAGGATCAAGCGGGCCGATATTGCCGACACAAGCACCGCAGCCATAGGCCGCGATGTCAAAGCCGAGCTGGCTGAGGGGTTCCGTAAGTCCGGCATCCTGCAGGTACGCCGTTACGACTCGGGAGCCAGGGGTAAAAAGCGTCTTCACCCATGGCTTGGCGACCAACCCCTTCTCGACTGCTTTTTTGGCCAGCAAGCCAGCGGCGATCAAGAGTTCGGGATTTGAGGTGTTGGTGCACGAGGTAATCGCTGCGACCAGCACGTGACCGTGACCTACTTCGTAAGTCTGTTCCGGGCCAGCCGCGCCAGCAGGTTTAGCAGTGACTGGGTACAACTCTTCAAGCTGACCCTTGCTCTTGGCGTAGCCGCCGCTCTTGGCATCCTGAACCATGACCTCATCGAACCGGCGCGCGAGCCCGGTGAGGTCAACGCGATCCTGAGGACGCTTGGGGCCGGATACACACGGAACAATCTGATCGAGGTTGATCGTGATCACGGTCGAGTAATCAACACTGCCAGCAGCAGGTGTGCCGAACATGTCCTGGGCTTCAAAGTACTTGCGGATCAGCTCAACCTGCTCAGCACTACGCCCGGTCTGGCGGTAGTAGTCGAGCGTCTTGTCGTCGACCGGGAAGAAGCCAGTCGTTGCGCCATATTCAGGCGCCATGTTGGCGATAGTTGCACGGTCAGTCGCACTCAGGGAGCTTGCTCCCTCGCCAAAGAACTCGACAAGCTTGCCGACCACTTTGGCAGCACGCAGCGTCTGGGTGATCTGCAGCACAGCATCTGTCGCCGTGACGCCAGGACGCAGACTGCCTTTGAGCTCAACCCCGACAACGTCCGGCATCAACATGTAAACAGGCTGACCGAGCATGCCGGCTTCGGCTTCGATACCACCCACACCCCAACCCAGCACGCCGATGCCATTGATCATCGTCGTGTGGCTATCGGTGCCCACGAGCGTATCTGGGTATACGACTGAGTCCTTCTCGATCACACCTTGAGCCAGATACTCCAGATTGATCTGGTGGCAGATACCGATGCCTGGCGGAATGACCTTGAATGTCTCGAACGCTTGCATGCCCCACTTCATCAGCTCATAGCGTTCACGGTTACGCTGGAATTCGACCTCCATGTTCTTGCGAAGCGCGCCAGGCACGTTCGAAAACTCTGTCTGTACAGAATGATCTACCACCATGTGAACGGGTACGAGCGGCTCGATAGCTTTGGGGTTACCACCACGTTTCTTTGCCTGGCTGCGCATGGCGGCCAGGTCGGTCAATAACGGGATGCCCGTGAAGTCCTGAAGAAGGACGCGACCGACTACAAACGGAATTTCCCGCTCCCTGCTGCCGTGTGGCTGCCAGTTTGCGAGATCTTCGATATGAGATTGGAGCACCTTGCTGCCATCGCAGTTGCGCAATACCGACTCCAACAGGATCCGAATCACTACAGGCAGACGGCTCAAGTTCGGATAGGCCGCTGTCTGGAGCGCAGGCAATGAATAGTAGTGGTGTTCACGGCCATCGGACGTCTTGAACGACCGCAGACTTGTTTTGGAAAGCTTGTTGGCGTCGGTCATGTAATTCTCTCTAGGGCAACTCATCAGGTGCACGTTTAGAACTCGAACAATTCGGTCGGGGTGTCCACCAGCACTTTTTTTCGGTCAGCGACATCCGGCAGCCAGCGCTCCAGATGCGCCAGCTGGGTTGAATTATGCTGAGTGCTTTCATGTTGGATAAAAGGCCAGTCGCTGGCCCAAAGCAGGCGTTCAGGGCCGAAGGCCGATGACAGCAATGAAGCTGCGATGCTCACGGCGCTCAGTTCAGCTCTGTCTATTGCGTGGCTGTCGAGTTTGTCGATAAAAGACTCGTACGCTGTATCGGACGCAGGTGTGAATCTGCGGCTTTCAATGAAGGGCAGCTGTCGATGAAAAACATAGGCATGCGTATCGATAAAACGAAGGTTTTCAGAGCTCATCAGGGCACCTGTCGTCCGGCGACGTTGAGTCCATGACAACTGGACATTGTTTATTTTATGCCGAAAGCACAGCCAGACTAAATCCGCCTAATTGCGCTTGTCAAACAAAAAACGCAACCAGAGATCCAACCTATAAAAAAACCACCATGCGGTGGCTTTAGCTAAACAGGCGATACGCGCTGAGAGTCAGCTCGCGTCAGTTTCCGGCTGAGCCTTTGAAGGCGACTGGAATACAGCGGAAACCGCCTTCTTGCGCCAAGCGCCTTCGATATGCTGACGCATATAGCTGGCCGCACCGAGGTTATCACCGGCTTCGATAGCATCCAGAATTTGTAGATGCTCTACCGCGAGCGCCTGGCGCGGCAGATCCAGCTGCGTTTGGCGGTATTCGGCCAATCGGCGCACCTGGTCAAGCCGACGAAGCGTCTGGAGCGCGAATCGATTACCCGACCATTCGGCTATCGTTTCATGGAAACGCGCATTGGACTCAAACCGCTCAATGGCGGTCATGGTCAGATAACCGCCGTCTAAAATCGCCTGCTGCTCTTCGCGTAGCAAGCCCAGCTGCGCCAAGTCAGGCCTGAACTTGCTATTCAAAATGCCGGCTGGCTCAATAGCCAATCGCAGCGAGTACATGTCCTCGTAGGCTTCCAGCGAGTCAATCATCGGAAGAAAACGCCAACCGTAGCCTACTTCCTTTTCAACCCATCCTTCGCTTTGTGCTCGCGAAAGCACTTTGCCAATCTCGCTTCTCGACACGCCCAGAAGGCGAGTCAGATCAGCCTCCGTTACAGAATCAGCAACCAAACGATCAAAGCGCGCGTCTGCCAAACGAAGGTAAAGCGGATCGTCAATTTCCTGAAAATGAACCTGCAACTCCGGTGGCAGATTGTCCACGTCCCCGTGTAGATGATAGCCACGGTTTCTGTCGAACCGCATCAATCCGGCTCCCACTAGACACTCTAATGCCACCTTAACGGGTGAGCGAGACGTTCCGATAAGTTTGGCTAACGTCCACTCCGGTAGATGGGTGCCCATGGGCAACCGCTCTCGACGAACGTAGCTGATGATCTCGCGCAACGCCTTGCGCTGGCTTTTGGTCAGGTCCTGGGTCATGTCTTATGAGCTTAAAAGGCTTGGCAGAGCGTGGAATATACACCCGGCGAACTGATGCAGGGATAAAGCGCAAATGTTAACAAAATTTGCCCTTGCGGTATTTTTGCGTTTGTTGTCGAATAAACGCATAAATCCCTGACAGTTCGCTGAGGTTCCCATGCCACAAAAGTCCTTCAAAGCCATTTACATGCGTGGCGGCACCAGTAAGGGGGTCTTTTTCTGTACTGATTGGCTGCCTGACGATCCTGAAACCCGAGATCGCATTTTGCTTCGCGTGATTGGCAGTCCGGACCCTTATGGTCAGCAAATCGATGGCATGGGCGGGGCTACGTCCAGTACCAGCAAAGTCGTATTGGTCAGTAAATCAAACGAGCCTGACTGCGATGTGGACTATCGCTTTGGCCAGGTTGCGATAGACCGGCCGATCGTCGACTGGTCCGGCAACTGCGGTAACCTGACCTCTGCCGTGGGCCCCTTCGCGATCGCACAAGGTCTTGTGGCCGCGCCGGCGGATGGCATCGCAGTAGTAAGAATCTGGCAAGCCAATATCAATGCAAAGATCATTGCCTACGTCCCAATGCGCGACGGACAGGTGATTGAAGAAGGTGACTTCGAACTTGATGGTGTGACCTTCCCGGCAGCGGAGATAAAAATCGAATTTCTCGACCCAAGTGGCGACGCCGAAGAAGAAGGGGTGAGTGGCATGTTTCCCACAGGGAATGCGATAGATACTCTATCTGTGCCCGGCGTGGGCGACGTTGAACTCACCATGATCAATGCCGGAAACCCAGCCATCTTCGTACATGCGGATGTTCTGGGCCTGCGAGGCAACGAGCTGCAGCAGCACCTCAACAGCAATCCCGAGTTGCTGGCTAAAGCCGAGGCGATCCGCTCTCACGCAGCTGTGAAAATGGGGCTGGCGCAGTCTCCCGAACAAGCAACACAGTTACGCCCCCACACCCCAAAACTGGCTTTCGTTGCAGCACCAGAAGGTTACACCGCGTCTAATGGCAAGGTTGTGGATCCGGCAACGCTCGATATCAATGCGCGTATTTTTTCCATGGGCAAACTGCATCACGCCATGACCGGAACCGGCGCTGTTGCAATCGCTGTTGCAGCGGTCATTCCTGGCACAGTCATCAATCGTCTGGTGCCAGATTCCGCCGGCCGCCAAATTCGCTTCGGGCATCCGTCCGGGAGCCTTGCTGTCGGTGCAGAAGCTCGGCAGGTTGAAGGCACATGGGTAGTTTCAAAGGCGGTCATGAGCCGTTCGGCACGCCGGCTCATGGAAGGTAGCGTTCTCGTTCCCTCGGACACGTTATCAATATGAAAGCGATCAGCTCTGAGTTGCGTCGGTCCTTTGCCCTCACAGAAGAGCTACGGGTGGTGATCAACTATGGAAACCCTATTTTGGCTCATCGCCCGTTATCGGGCGATGAACCCCAGGGAGTTTCTGTGGATATCGCTCGGCGTCTGGCTCAGGCATTGAACCTGCGCTTGCATCTGGTAACGGTCGACACAGCAGGATTCGCAGTCAAGGCCGTCGAGAACGGTGAGGCTGACGTTGGCTTTTTTGCCATTGATCCTGTGAGAGGTGCTCAGATCGCATTCACCTCCCCCTACGTCATCATCGAGGGCTGCTACCTGGTGCGCGATAGCTTTCCTGCACACGCACTGAGCGATATCGATGTGGCTGGCAATCGCATCGCGGTGGGTGAAGGTAGCGCGTATGACCTATTCCTGACTCGTGAAATACAGCACGCGACGCTGGTTCGCGCCACGTCTTCACCCGCCGTGGTCAATACCTTCATCAAGCACGATTTAGAGGTTGCTGCCGGCGTTCGCCAGCAATTGGAGACCGACCGGAACTCGAATCCTGGCCTTAGGCTGATCCAAGAGCCTTTCATGCAGATCCGGCAGGCCATGGGCGTGCCCAAAGCGCGAGGGCAGCAAGCATCCGTGTGGCTCGACGATTTTATTAGGAACCTGATTGCCGAAGGCTTTATTCATGACGCACTTTTACGGCACTCCATTACTGGCGTGACTGTTCCCTGACAAAGTTACCCACTGCGTCCCCAGGGGCGCAGCTCTGCATCGTCATAACTACAATGGGTAGTCCATGATTACCCAGTGTTGTTTCATGGCTGCATTCTTGTCGATAGTCGCCGGCGCTTGTGGTGGAGCTGGCAGGCTCCACTGTGGCAGCGCTGGCCCCCCAGGACAGGCGTTTCTGTCTTCTCCCCCCCAAGAGGTTTACACCCATGGCCAAGGCCGCAGATGTCGTTGTGCAATGTCTGGAGAACGAAGGCGTTGAATACGTTTTCGGTATTCCCGGCGAAGAAAACCTGGACCTCCTGGAGTCCCTGCGCAAATCACCAATTAAGCTGGTGCTGACCCGCCATGAACAGTCTGCCGGGTTCATGGCAGCGACCTATGGCCGTCTGACAGGCAAGACCGGGGTTAGCCTCTCTACCCTTGGACCAGGTGCAACCAACCTCGTGACCGCCGGCGCCTACGCTTATCTGGGCGGGATGCCAATGCTCATGATCACAGGGCAAAAGCCGATCAAGAAGTCCAAACAGGGTCGGTTCCAGATCATTGATGTCTGCGACATGATGAGTCCTATCACCAAATACACGCACCAGTTTGCCTCGGCGGACAACATCCCGGCCCGCATGCGTGAGGCCTTCCGCCTTGCCGAAGAAGAGAAGCCAGGTGCTGTACATTTGGAACTGCCGGAAGACATCGCTGCTGAGCAGACCGACAGCCTACCGATCCCGCCGAGCCTCGCACGTCGTCCGCTGGCCGAGCACAAGGCCGTCGAAGCTGCAGTCGCAAAACTTAATATCGCGCGTAGCCCGATTTTGGTGATTGGCGCCGGTGCAAATCGCAAAATGACCGCTAAAGTCCTCAAGCAGCTGATCGACCAGACGGGGATTCCGTTCATCACGACTCAAATGGGTAAGGGCGTCGTCGATGAGCGTCACCCACGTTTCCTAGGCAATGCTGCGCTGTCGTCCGGCGACTTCGTGCACCGTGCCGTCGAGGCTGCTGACCTGATCATCAACATCGGCCACGACGTCATCGAGAAGCCGCCGTTCTTTATGGTCCGAGGCGGCACCGAAGTAATTCACATCAACTTCCGCTCTGCCGAAGTTGATGCTGTGTACTTCCCACAGATCGAAGTCATCGGCGATATCGCCAATGCCGTCTGGCAGATCGGCGAAGCCCTGACCGACGTCAGCCACTGGGACTTCACTCGGCTCCTGGCCATACGCGAAGCCAACGAGGCGCAGATCGTCGAAGGCGCCGACGACGACCGTTTCCCGGTTTACCCGCAACGTCTGGTAGCCGACGTTCGTCGCGCCCTGCCGTCCGAAGGCATCGTTGCGCTTGATAACGGGATCTACAAGATCTGGTTTGCGCGCAACTACAAGGCGCACAAGCCCAACACTGTGCTGCTCGACAACGCCCTGGCGACCATGGGAGCGGGTCTACCCTCAGCCATGGCCGCGCACTTGGTATACCCAGACCGTTCGGTGATCTCGGTATGTGGCGATGGTGGCTTCATGATGAACAGCCAAGAGCTGGAAACCGCAGTCCGTCTGGGCATGCACATTACTGTAGTGATCCTGCGTGACGACGGGTACGGCATGATCCGTTGGAAGCAGGCCAATATGGGCTTCGCTGACTATGGCCTGGACTACGGTAACCCGGACTTTGTCAAATATGCCGAAGCTTACGGTGCCAATGGTCACCGTGTGGAAAGCGCCGCAGGATTTCTGCCGTTGCTTGAGCACTGCATCAAGACTCCTGGCGTGCACGTGATCGATTGCCCTATCGACTACAGCGATAACGACCGTATCCTGAACTACGAACTGCGTGAGCGAGCTCTGGCAGTGTAAGCATCACCCGTTCATCCGCGAGAGCACCAAGAACCTCGTGGATGAACACCACTTTCATTTCGGACGATGCAACCTACGCCAAGGCCCCTAGCATGTTGCGCTCTTGGTGGATCGCCATACCATGCCGACTTTTACCTCTCTCTCTATATCTCTGTCTCTTTTCAATATGCAGCAAAAAGCCCGGGGAACTGGAGACCGTACCCGGGCTTTTTTTAGCGCTTGCTGTTTATCTAATGGCTTCAGCGAGCTTCTGAGACTTTGCGTTTTGGCTACCGATGTAGAACACCAATATCACGCCCACAAAGCACATCCCGGCGATTGGCAACAACGCCAGCGGGAAGCTACCCGTTTTGTCCCGAATAACGCCCACGAAGTAGTTCAGCGTACCAGTACCCAAATGCCCCAAGGTGTTGACTGCTGCAATACCCACAGCCAAAACCCCCGGAGGAAGCGTTTCACCTGTAAGGGCCCAAAAAGGCCCTTTCAAGGCAAAATTGCTGATCAGTACCATGGACAGCAAGATCAGAGTGATTACAAGGGAGTCAGTCATCAGGGTGGCGACGAAGCTCAATCCCATGATCGCCATAGGAACCGCAGTGCTGAAGATTCGGTCGCCAGTTTTGTCAGCACGCATACCCCAGAAAATCATGAAGGCAGCGCCCAGCCCGAATGGAATCATGTTCAACAGACCGGTCTGCGTATCAGTCAGGTGGAACGACTTAAGGATCTGAGGCATCCAGAGTGACAGAGTATTGCTGGTTGCCGATATGCTCATATAGATCACGGCGAGCAGCAGTACCCACTTATTGCTCATAGCAGCCCAGATCTTGCTTGCACCGTGTTTGTGTGGCTTGTTTTTCTCGCTGTGCTCGCGCTCTTTTCTTTCATCTTCAAGACGGCCTGAAAGCCAGTTTTTCTCGTCATCGGTTAGCCAGCGAGCTTCGGATGGTTTGCTAGGAAGAAAGAACAGCGTAGCAATGCCCATGATTACAGCAGGCAGTGCCTCCAGCATGAGTAACCACTGCCAGCCACGGTAGCCCCAGAGGCCATCCAATTTCAGTAAAAGAACTGACAGGGGCGAGCCGATGAAATTGGATAGCGGTACCGCGACCATAAACACAGCCACGATTCGCGCCATGTAAGCCTTGGGGAACCAAGTAGTGAGGTAAAGGAGTACGCCTGGAAAGAAACCGGCCTCAGCGGCACCGAGCAGGAAGCGAGAAATACCAAAGGAAATCGGACCGGTGATGAACGCAGTACAAAAACCGACGATGCCCCAGGTGATCATGATCCGAGCGATCCAGCGCCGCGCGCCAAATTTCTCCATGGCGACGTTGCTAGGCATTTCAAACAGCACGTATGCCACGAAAAACAATGTGGCTCCGAAACCGAAAATGCTCGCGGTCAGACCAACGTCTTTGTTCATTGTCAGTGCGGCGAAGCCAATGTTGACGCGGTCAATGTAGGCAATGAAGTAGCAGAACATCAAGAAAGGCAAAAGCCGCAGCATCATTTTGCGCACGGCAGCCTTCTCGACCGGGGATATGGTTTTCGCGTCGGTGCTCATGACCGTTCCTCATTATTTTTAGATTCAGCCGCGAACCTGACGGTTGAGGCAGGTTCATAGCGTCTATTTGGGTCCGTAAGCGTTGGAGGGCCAAACGCTCATACCGCTGACATCCAATCACGCCTGCTAAGTCGTGGACAAAGCAGACCCGCTTGGAATGCCAAAACCACGCATCCTGCGTCATGATCCTGCAATCCATTGCTTTAGCACTGGCATTCTGAAAAAGCTGGCCAGGACACGGATGCCATAGGGTGGATCCACCCCAGAAAACTGCTTATTTAATCCCAGAAACGCAATCAGGCTATGCTTGCAGCGCTGCGTTTGTCAAATCAAAAAAACAATTAAGGGATGTAGAGGCCAATGGCGGGAACACCGAGGCCCTCCGCTCAATGCGCATTGGTACAAATAGCGACCTCCGGGCTACCGAGCTGGTTTCTTGGTCGCTCAGTGATCGCCCAGGACGAGAGCTTTGCATTCGGTAATTTCGAGCAGTGGACGCTGGACCCCATGTGCTGGATTGCCGCCGGCGACTGCATTGCAGTCCAGGAGTTGATTGAACAGATGGCCGGTGCCGCGAGACTGCGGCGAATGGTGGTACCGGGCAGGCCGTGCCCTTCCAGATCGACCAGTCAGGGTCTATAAAACTCAACCGCCGTGAGCCTGCTTGGATAACAAGTTCGGAACTCTACGCACTTTCCAAGTTTTTAATGGATCTTGCGGCCGCGTTGCCTCTGTCTCAGGAATACGTGATGTGTCGCTAAGATTTGTTTCCCATATAAAGGAAAGCTCACCCAAGAATGATTGCAGCACCGCATCAGCGCAGAGCTAGAGTGTTTTGAAGGCTTTGGGTACCGTGTCTTCAAATGTTACTCATCGATCCGCCATCGAGCGCTGGGCCTTTCCCGCTTTCCCACTCCTTGGATCTATGGTGCACCAATGCATTACGAGCTTTGACCAGCCCTTTCAGCCCAATGGCAGCAGGGCCCTGCTCCCTGAGCGATCGACCGCAGATGAGTCGAGGACCAATCATCCACTCGCCCATTAAATCCATCACGAACGTCCGCTTGGAGTCGACTCTGTTGAAAACAGTCGATTTGTTGGGAAACATGAGGTTGAGCTTGGCCTCATCAAGAACCTATTCACCGCTGTTAAGTTGCTTTTCGGTACTTCGTTGACCGTTGCTGCTTTGTCAGTGGGTTGATTTGAGGTTTTTTGCTTGAAGCAGGCGTACCCATCGGGGGGTGGCCCTTGAGAGAGACTGCAGCTCATCCGCAGCACGACAATTACGCATCATTTTTCCATAAGCAGGTATATCTGGCCCCGCGATATTGGATTAGGGTGGACTAGCTCATAAGAAAGAGGTGATGCGTCAAATGAAGCGTTTCGATTTCAGCCAACTGGTCACCTTCGCCTCAATCGTTGAGGCTGGAAGCATATCGAAGGCAGCTTTATCGCTACACAGAACTCAAGCGGCTATTAGCATCCAGTTGAAAAAGCTTGAAGAAACCGTGGGCAAGAGCCTTATAAATAGGGCGTATAACAAAATTAGTCTAACCCGAGAGGGTGAGATCCTTTTGCCTTACGCACGTCGCATCCTAGCGTTGGCGGACGAGGCTTACCACGCTATTAGTGAAGACGAAATCGAGGGGGTGGTTCGCTTCGGCGTGCCTGATGGATACGCGCGTACGTTCATGCAGGACGTCATCCGACGCTTCATTCAGCGGTTTCCACGCGTCCGCCTTCAGATAAAAAACGAATTCAGCCCAAGATTATTTCAGAGCCTGCACGACGGGGACTTGGATCTGATTCTAGTCACGAGGTCTCCGCGCGAGCCGGGTGGAACCGTGGTAAGGCGAGAGCAGCTTGTGTGGGTTGCAGCGAGAGACTTCGAGGTCAACCTAGACTCCCCCTTGCCATTAGCACTCTATCAGCAAGGATGTGACTACCGTCGCCGAGCAATCGATATGCTTAACAAAAGCGAGATCCCTTGGTACATCGCCTTTGAGTGCTCTGGCGTAACCGGTTTTGACATCGCCATCAGCAATGGCTTAGCCCTTTCCCCGATGTCCGCTTCTCTGGTCAAGGAAGACGAATGGCAGATACTGACGTCGCCCAGGCTACCAGTGCTTGGAACAATTGATATAGAGCTGCATCGTAGCCCTTGCGAGTCCACTGAAGCCGTAAACTGCTTCGCCGCTGAGCTTGAGCTTCATGTCTCGAATATTTCGGGCTAATAAATCTGCACCATCCGTGCTCACTCACCCGCCCGGTGATAGATGAGTAATCGTATAACGTTGCAAAAATAGTGCGCTGGGTATGTCGGGGATGCCTAAGGAGCGAGCCTGCGCACGGCGTCAAGCTACAGGGTATCAAGGTCACTTTGAGACCAAGCGCTCTAAATTGGGGCATTGACAACCATAAAAAACGTTTAAGTTCTTTGCTACGATTATTAATTTCCCTCACTGATGTACCGGGCATAAGATCCAAACCAAAAGGTATTCTAGACCGACAAAAATGATGAGGAGATGCGCAATAATGGCTGAATTTAGCGGAGCAACCTCGGCAAAACCACGCTACACGCCCGAGGAATGGCAGGTACGAATTGACCTTGCGGCGATGCACAGACTGGCGCATGACCATGGGTTCGACGATATCGTGTGGAACCACATCACTGCCCGCGTACCTGGCGGTGGCCATAATTTCCTGATGAACCATTTCGGACTGCATAACACCGAAATTACTGCGTCGAATTTGATTAAGATCGACCAGGATGGCAACGTCCTTGATGGCCCTCCGGACGTGAACACAGCGGGTTTCGTGATCCACAAAGGCATCCACAACAGCATACCAAACGCCAAGTTCGTATTTCACTCGCACGCCCCAGCTGCCCTGGCAGCCACAGCGATTGAAGACATCGTTCACCTCGTTCAAGACTCATCAATGCTTTACGGCAGAATCAGTTACCACGACTGGGAAGGTCTCTCGGTTGACCTGAATGAAAGCCAACGCCTCGCTGACAACTTGGGCAACAACAAATGTATGATTATGCGCAACCATGGATTTCTCACTGTAGGTGAAACGGCTGGGGAATGCTTCATCAACATGTATTACCTCACAAGAGCTTGCCAAACAATGCTTCAGGCTTGCGCGACTGGATTGCCTTTAGTAAAGACAAATCCGGCCATGTGGGAAAAAGCCTGCGAACAATATCAGAGCTTTCCTGCCGGTAAACATGAATGGCCTGCGCTCATCAGGTTGCTAGATCGCAAAGACTCTTCCTACCGTTTTTAAGCGTGGCAGATATCTGTCCTAGATAACCCCCGAATACATTCAAACGTCTATAGATATTTGGATTATTCGGAGGGAAACAGTCAGATAAGCTGGTATCGATGGGTGCCCTAAATGACGGGAGGCCCACCAAAAAGGAATCGGTGCAATATCGAGACCCCTGCCGCGCTTTCGGGTCACGGAATGCCCTTAATTAATTAGAACAATAACATTGGCATCTGAGCCGGGCTTCGTCCCAGTGGGGTAATTTGAATGTTTCCAGTAATAATTGATCCGCGCGCCCTTCGCGGCGCCATCGACAGTTTCGTAGATGGTTTCGTCACGCAATGGGCAACCTTCCTTGAAAATCTTTTTCATCCTTTCCTGGTAATGCTCAACGCGTTTGAATCTTTCCTGATGGGGGTGCCCTGGTGGGTCGTGGTAGCTGCAATAGCAGCCGTTGCCTACTTAGGATCGCGAAAGATCTTACTCACAATTCTCCTGGCCGGCGCAATGATGCTGATAGGCGTACTGGGGCTGTGGGAGGATGGTATGAGGACTCTCGCACTCATGCTGGTGTGCACCATACTGTCAATCATAATCGGGGTTCCGTTGGGAATCATGATGTCTTGGTGGGACAGGTTTCGCTCGGTTATGTTGCCGCTGCTGGACGTCATGCAAACGATGCCAAGTTTCGTTTATCTAATTCCTGCGATCATGCTTTTCGGGCCAGGAAAAATACCCGCTGTACTTGCCACTATTGTCTATGCGGTTCCGCCACTGATAAGGCTTACAGACCTCGGCATACGAATGGTAGATAACGAGATAATGGAAGCTTCGCATTCCTTCGGCGCAAATCGTTTCCAACGCTTATTCTGGGTACAAATACCGCTTGCGCTACCAAATATTATGGCGGGTATCAACCAAGCGACGATGATGGCTTTGGCCATGGTAGTTGTAGCATCAATGATTGGCGCACAAGGCTTAGGCTATCAAGTATTACAAGGCATCACCCGGCTTGAAGTTGGCCGTGGCTTACTCGCCGGAACGGCTATTGTGATATTGGCAATCGTATTTGATCGAATTACTCAAGCCTACGGGAAGCGTGCCCAGGCCCATCTTCATATCAATAAATAATGGGCACAAAAATGAATACCAATGTGAAAATCGAAGTCAAAAATATTTATAAAATTTTCGGCAATCATCCTGAAAGCGCGATTAAGCGCATCCATGCTGGCGAGTCTAAAGCTCAGATATTACGCGAAACTGCCCACGTTGTAGGTTTGACCGATGTCTCCCTAACGATCCGTGAGGGTGAAATCTTCGTCATCATGGGCCTATCGGGATCAGGAAAATCAACGTTGATCCGCCACTTCAATCGATTGATTGAACCGACCAGCGGTGAGGTGCTGATAGATGGTCGCGATATTCTAAAATTCGGAAAAAACGAACTCGAGACGTTTAGGCGTAAAAAGATCAGTATGGTATTTCAGCGATTCGGGCTGCTGCCGCATGAAACCGTACTATCCAACGCCGCTTTTGGTTTGAGAATTCAAGGGGTTTCAAAAAAGGAGCGGGAAGAAATCGCTCGGCACTGGCTGGAACAGGTCGGACTCTCCGGCGTCGAAGCTCACTACCCCGCTCAGCTTTCTGGTGGTATGCAGCAGCGGGTAGGTCTTGCTCGGGCGCTGGTGAACGATCCAGACATTCTTCTAATGGACGAAGCTTTCAGCGCACTTGATCCTTTGATCAAGGCGGAAATGCAGGAACAACTTCTCCAGCTACAGAAAAAACTAAATAAGACTATTGTATTTATTACTCACGACTTGGATGAGGCTTTGAAAATCGGCGATAAGATCGCGATATTGAAAGATGGAGAGCTTATTCAGACTGGGACCGCATCAGATATTTTGATGTCTCCCTCCTGTAGCTATGTTGAAGACTTCATTGGCGGGGTAAATCGCTCTAAAGCCATTAAGGTTGAGCATTTAATGCATAGCGTTTCGGCTGTAGCTATTGGCGATAAGGCTGCAGCCGAGAGGGTGACACCTCATTCGACCGTCCGCAGAAATCAATCCCTTGAAGAAGTGATTCCCATTCTGATGGGCGTAGAGAAGAATATTGCAGTAGTCGACGAAGACAATTCGATTGTCGGCTATCTAGACAAGGCAAAAGTAATATCAGCGCTGCGTGTCAACCACCCTTAAACCCAGCATAAACCACTAGGCCAGCGCCCTCACCGCATTGAATGGTAGGTAATTATTTTGATAATCAAAAAACTCACAACTCTAAAAGTGGATGTTCCGTTGGAGCAACCAATGATTACCGCTATTCATAAAACCGAGTCCGTTGGCTGCTTGCTTGTAACAGTTGAGACTGAGTGTGGAATGACGGGTGAAAACTATGTATTTGCTCTCAACAAGTCGCGCTTAGATGTATTCGATGGAATGATCAAAAGCCTGGCACACCACGTCATTGGTGAAAACGCGATGTATGTGGAGCGAATTTGGGAAAATATGTGGCTTGACATTAATCCCGTAGGCCATAAGGGGGTTTCCATTTCTGCACTTTCTGCTATAGACACCGCGTTGTGGGATTTGGTGGGCAAGAAGGCAAACATGCCTCTTCATCAAGTCTTTGGTGCATGCAGAGAAAAAGTAAAAGCTTACGCGAGCAGTGGACTTTGGTTATCGTCGAATGTAAATCAACTTATTGATGAAGCATTGGGTTATGTCGACCAAGGCTTCCGATCTGTGAAGCTGCGACTTGGCAAAGAAAATCCAGACGAAGATGTCGCTCGTGTGGCTGCTTTGAGAGAGGCTCTCGGTGCCAGCATCGAGATACTGACAGATGCGAATCAGTCATTGACCCCCAGGGCAGCCATCCGCCTGGCCCAACGAATAGAAAAGTACGACATAGGCTGGTTCGAAGAACCAGTATCTGCACTTGACCTCGCCGGTCATGAGCAAGTGCGCAACGGCATCAATATTCCTGTGGCAAGTGGTGAAACTGATTACACCCGCTTCGGCATGAAAAGTATCCTTGACGCCCGCGCTGTGGATGTTTTGATGCCTGACCTACAACGTATCGGTGGCTTGAGCGAGTTTCGTAAATCGGTCGCCCTAGCATCCGCGTATCACATTCCAGTCTCAACTCATATCTTCACCGAACAAAGCCTCTGCATTGCGGGCTCTGCGGTCAACTGCATTTCAGTAGAGCACGTTTCCTGGTTCTCTTCTCTGTTCAAAGAATCTATTGAAGTGATTGACGGCTTCGCCCTCATTCCAACCAGGCCAGGTTTGGGCTTTACTTTTGACTATGACTTTATTGATCAACATCTCATGAAATAGTCACCCCGAGCGAGGAATAACAAGTGGCTCTCCTTATAAGCTACAGCGGGAAAGATCCAAAACCTTGGGTAAAGGCTTTCGAGACTGCTCTTCCGGATGTGGAAGCACGCGTATATCCGAACGTTGGAAATCCTGAAGAAATTGAATACGCAGCCGTGTGGCAACACCCGCATGGCGATCTCTCAAAGTATCCAAACCTCAAAGCGATACTTTCGTTTGGATCAGGTGTAGAGCACATCGTCAGCGACCCTGACTTACCTGCAGGCGTGCCAGTGGTAAGACTTGTAGATGACGCAGTAGTACATGATATGGGGATGCACATACTGCATTGGGTACTTCATTTCCATCGTGGCTATCAGCGCTACCACAAGCAGCAGCTTGAGCGCTTATGGCAGCCCCTTCAGGCGGTGGCTGTGCATCAGCGGCGTATTGGGATCATGGGGATGGGCGCAATCGGCCAGCATACATCCGCACTGCTGCATCACATGCGATTTTCTGTTACCGGATGGGGGATCGATCCGTGTGTTTTAGCGCAGGGCATCGGCTATCGCTGTGGAGAAAACGAGCTCGAAGGTTTTCTTCGAGAAACTGACATTTTGATCAACTCGCTCCCATTGACGCCCCACACCCAAAACATGATCGGCGCCAAGGAGCTGGACTTGCTACCAGACGGCGCATTCGTCATCAGTGCCAGCCGTGGCGGCATTATTAATGAGCAAGCTCTATTGGCGGCTCTGGACAGCGGACGGGTAAGAGGGGCCGCTCTCGACGTCTTCGCTCATGAACCCCTTCCGCAAAACAGTCGTTTGTGGACACATCCTAGCGCAATAGTCACACCTCACATTGGGGGTATAAATTATCCCGAGAGCGCTGTGCGTGTCATGGCAGAAAACATCCAAAAGATTATCAGCGGCGAGCTTCCTTCCCCTGTCTATGACGCTGGCAAAGGTTACTGAGGAGGCATCAATGATCATGGGAAGATTAAGCGGGAAAACCGCTATCGTCACTGGCGCAAGGCGTGGAATTGGCCAAGCCATCGCGCAGCGTTTCATTAGTGAAGGTGCGAACGTCGCGATTATCACCCGCAGCACAGGCTCGGTCGAGGGCTTGCGTAGCAATTCAGTAATGGTGCTTGCTGCCGACGTCACTCAAGAAGGCGCCGTAGAAGACCTTTTCACTCAAGTACGAGGCCGATTTGGCCGGATCGACATAGTCGTTAACAACGCAGGGGTTCAGTTAGAAAAGCCTATTGGTGACACCTCGCCTGAAGAATGGGATTACGTCATGGCAGCAAACGTGCGCAGCGTTTTCCTATGCTCCAAAGCTGCAATCCAGAGCATGAAAGAAACAGGTGGCGTGATTCTGAATATAGGCTCCTACGATGGCTTGGTCGCCGACCCTGACCTTGGAGCCTACTGCGCATCGAAGGGTGCAGTACACGCCTTGACTCGATCCATAGCGGTTGATTACGGAAAGTTTGGCATACGCTGTAACGCCATTTGTCCAGGGTGGATTCGCACTGAAATGATGGCGGCCTATCTCAAAAGCCAGCAGTCGGGCGCGGAGGCAGAGCGCAAAATCGTTGCTCAGCATCCGGCTGGTCGCTTAGGAGAGCCTGCTGACATAGCCAACTTGGCTACATGGCTAGTGTCCGATGAGGCCACATTTGCAACAGGTCAGCTTTACGTGATGGATGGTGGGCTCACCGCACATGCTCCCTATGTTAGCTCCATCTGATTTATTAAAACGCGTGCAAGCCTTGGTACTCGAATTTAAAACTGGAGTCAGAACATGAAAATCGGATTTATCGGTCTGGGCAATATGGGCTCCGGCATGGCGGCAAACCTCCTTCGATATTGCCTGGCTAATGGCCACACACTCACAGTATTGGATTTGAACCCTTCAGCGGTTGAGCGCTTGGTCAGCGCAGGCGCTATATCCGGGGCTTCAGTACAAGAGATCGCCAGCCAAAGCGATATTTTGTTCACGTCCCTACCCAGCTCCAAGCAGGTCAATCAAGTTGCGCTAGGTAGCGACGGCATTTTACAAAACGCAAAAGCAGACGCCATCTGGATCGAAACAAGCACCAGTGAATTGGCGGAATGGTCAAAGATCCGTGCCTTGGCTCCTGATCACCTCACGCTGGTCGACGGGCCTGTGACCGGTGGCGCTGAGGGTGCCGCAGTAGGCACTCTGACCATGCTGCTGGGTATTGACGAACCTGTCCTTGAAGTCGTGCAACCGATTTTGGCAAGCTTCACAAAGCGTGCGGTGCGCATGGGCCCACCCGGTGCAGGGTATGTTACAAAACTCATCCAGTTGCATCTCAACTACCTGGTAGCACAAGGAATTGGCGAAGCGCTCATGCTTGGGGCTAAGGCTGAGTTGGATCTCAACGTTCTTCACAACGTTCTCCAGAATAGCTGTGCGCAAAGCTACGTCGTCGATCGCTACATCCCCATGGTGCTTGATGGGACGTATGATCCATCCTTCGCTCTCGGGCTAGCGACCAAAGACATGCGCCTGATAACTGGCCTCGGCGACTACCTGAGCGTAGACCTCACGCTTGCCAATACCGTGTACCAGACCTATCAGAAGGCCACCGAGAAGTACGGTGAATCCGCTCCGCACCTTGCAGTGCTCAAACTGATTGAGGAAAGCGGAGGCAAGCTTTTGCGCAGCAATCCTAATGTCGGCGGAGCCGAGTGACTTCTAACTCGAAAACAAGGAGGAAGGAAAATCCCTGTTTCCCAATTTGATGGATTAACCAGACCGGGAGCTTTAGCTCCCGGTCTGGTTTGGCGTCGGTAAAAGTCCGTCCCGATTTGCCCGCGCCCCGTTAAATCGCGCAAGCGCAGAGGAACTCAATAGCGAATCTGGCATAGTTCTACAAGTCGCCAGCACACAGCGTGGAGCCGCAGTTCTCACCAGAAATCGCTGCGCATGATCGACTGTGCAGGCTAGCTAACGATCCCAGCCGCTTCACGATTAGCAAACCCCGAAGGAAAGCCATGAATATTGAAAACCTGAGAGCGTTTATCGAGGTAGCAGCTAACGGCAGCTTCCACAAGGCTGCTGAAAAGCTGCACATCACCCAGTCGTCTGTAAGTGCACGAATCAAGGCTTTGGAAGACCGCTTGAACCGCCAACTCTTCAATCGGACGCGTCACGGAGTGTCACTTACCACCGGCGGAAACATGTTCTATCGCCACGCATTGTCAGTGGTAAAAACATGGGAGCATGCACAGCATGAGGTGTCTCTACCCTTAAATGTCCAGACCTCGGTCAACTTGGGTATCCCCATGAATCACTGGGGAAACATAACCAGCGACTGGCTGGGCTGGATGAGCGACAAGCTCCCTAAAGTAGGCACTCAAGTCACATCTGATTATTCCACGCTATTAATGAACGAACTCAGAGAAGGTTTGCTGGATGTCGCAATCCTGTACGAACCCACGCATTGGCCTGACGTGGCCCTGGAGCCTTACCTTGAAGAAAGGTTGATTCTCGTATCCACACAACCTAGGAAGGCCGACCAGGGACATGGTGAGGGATACATCTTCATCAATTGGAGCCGTTCATTCAGGGAACAACACAGTGAAGCATTTCCCGGGGTGCCTCAGCATCGCCTCTCAATCACACAAGAAACAATTGCCCTTGACTACATCATCAAACGAGGCGGCTCTGGCTATTTTTCCGATTCTATGGTTAGAGCGCTAATTGAGCAGGGCTGCTTATTTGAGGTCGAGAATGCCCCTGTTCTCAGTGTAAGAACCTATCTGGCGCACTCAAGGTTGAGAGAAAAGGAAGACGCCGTGATAAAGGCTGTCGAAGGGCTAAGGTCGATACCTTTCTACACCAAGGGTACTACCTTTCAATAAAAAGCCCCCGAGGCGGGGGCAAGAGTAGGCAGATAACCAAGTGGTATGGCAGTGACTAGATTTTGGAGATCTTGCTGGCCGCTTCCTCAGTGACCCACTTTTTCCACACATCAGGGAAATTCTTGATGAAATACTCAGCCGTTTCTTTAGGCTCAGCCTTGTTATCGTCGCCCCATGAGAGCAGCCGGTTGTAAGTCGGAACATCCAGGCTGACTTTTGACAGAAATGAGTAGACGTCAGGCTCTGAGTTCTTGAGGGTGGTGGCTACTGCAGTCACTACTCGGACATTGGAGAAGGCTCCAGCGTGGGGGTTCTGGCAGTCTGTCTTGCGATTGCAGGCATCCAGTTTTGTGTCTGGAGGATTCATCTGCAACTGCACCATGTCATATTTACCAAGAATCGCGGTTGGGCCCCAGTAATAACCGATCCAAGGTAATTTACGCTTGTACGCAGACGCAATAGTGGCATCCAGCGCTGCACCCGACCCAGGAGAGACTAAATTGTAAGCATCGCCAAGCTTATAAGCTTTGAAAAGATTGGTGTTGACAATCTCACAGCCCCAGCCTGGCGGACAGTTAAAAAACCGACCTTTCGCAGGATCATTTGGATCAGCGAAAAGCTTGGCATATTTAGGCATGTCGGCAACGGACTTAAAATCCGGATATTGCTCACTGAGGTATTTCGGAATCCACCATCCTTCAACCCCGCCAGTAGAAATTACATCACCGGCAATGACCAAATTACCCTTTTTCTCGCCCTCCTCCAATATTTCGCCAATATTAGTCGTCCACATTTCAGGCCCTATGTGAGGTACACCTTTGGTGGCCATAGTGGTTGCAGTTGGAACAGTATCCCCAGGAACAAGCTCAGTATTGCAACCGTAGCCTTTCTTCAGAATAAGATTTTCAATGTTCGCCACAATGGTGGCAGAAGCGAACCCCATATCCGCAATCTGAATCTTCTCACTTGTTTTACAGTCGGCGTACGCCGTAAAGGAAGCACAAATTATTACTGTGCCGAATAAACCTTTAAAAATCACCTCTCTAACCATACCACACCTCTTCTAGTCATTTTTTCGAAGCTATCATGCCCCGGTGGTCATGACCCCAACTATTAAATGCATTAAGAGCATTGGTAAAGCGAATTTAACCGATCACCGTGATCTAGTATTTCGATCACACTTAAACCGACCCCGAATTGTTTGATCTACGGTGATCGATTTTTCTGATGCCCGCCGCATATCCGAGACAGTTAAAACGCCATAACCAACTGATAATATAGAGGTTTTGGTCAGAGCGCTGGAGCCCACAACCTTGAATTAAACCTTCAACTGCCGTAATTTTGAAGTTGACACAAACATGCCCAATGTTAAGTTTCACCTCAGCCCGATACGCCGATTGCACCGGCCATGTATAAGGTCAGTTCTAATAATATTATTTCCGTGTGTAGGAGAAATTGAGCATGAGCGTCAATAAGATTGGTTTCATCGGCACCGGCTGCATGGGCCGTCCAATGATCCTTGAGTTGCTGAAAAAAGGCTACTCAGTGACCGTGTATGACAAGTTTCCGGCTGCGTCTAAAACTGTACTCGCAGCTGGTGCTGTTTGGGCCGACTCGCCGAAAGCCGCCGCCCGAGGCAATGACATCGTCATCACCTGCTTGCCGCTCCCTGAAGACGTACTCGAAAACATGCTTGGTGATTCCGGAGCATTGGCTGGGATGGAGCCGGGGACAACCTGGATCGACACCTCGACAACCGATTATCACAACACACTGCGTATTGCTAAAGAGGCCAAAGCTAAGGGCGTCTATAGCATCGAAGGCCCGGTGAGCAATCTTTCTCACATGGGGGTCGATTTCGCCAACTCCAGCATTTATTGCGCTGGCGACCGTGAGGGCTACGACGTATCTCTTGACGTCCTGCACACGATTACCAAGATTTCCTTTTACACAGGTGAGATAGGTTCAGCCCAAACCACGAAATTGCTCACCAACCTGCTGTTTTACGGCCCAGTCGCCATCGCCGGCGATTGCTTTGCCATCTCCCAGCAGGCTGGCATCCCGAACCACTGGATGTGGGACTACGTGAAGGAGTCGAAGGGTAACTCTGTCGCCACCGAGCAGTTCATGCCAATGCTGTTCGACGGCAGCTATGACTCATCGTGCTCCTTGGAAATCGGTGTTAAGGACATGAGTCTCACCGTTGCTCTGGGTAACGAGTTCGGTCTCGACCTAGCGTTGGGTCGAGTTATCAATGAGCGCTACCACACAGCAGGCCGTGTTTACGATCAACGACTGGGCCACCTGAAAATCTCGAAGCTTACTGAGGACTCGAACGACGTCCAGATCCGCATCGCGGGGTTTGAGGCACCGACGCATTATGGCATCAACAAAAGCTACGTTCGCGGCCCCGAGATGGTTACTGACAAGTACGGTCGGATCAAGCCGAAGCTGCCTGCGCACTATGCGGCCCCTGCATTCAAACCTACCAAGGAGCAGCTTGCCTTGGCAGACACCTTGGCTGGCTTCATGGAGTACACCAACTACATCTTCGTCGAGGAAGCTTATGCACTGGGTCGCGGCATCGGCATTGACGATGAACTGATCACCAAAATGATCCTCTGGAGCGTGGGCACCTGCTGGGTGTTTGAGAACTTCGAAGGCTACACACCTAATCCGGCTGTTCTGGACGAGATGGCAGCAGTTAAGACCGAGCTGCATCTGCCTCTCATCAAAGATGTGTTGAACATCTGGAAACGCTGAGGCTCGAGCCCTCGATAGATGCTTGACCTGATTGTGCTTTTCACACCTCGTAAATTTGGAGCTCAGACCGGCATCTACCACCTGAGCTCATTTTTTTTCTAGCTGGAATCTATTTATTTTGTTGTAAAACTCCCAACACGGTTTAGGCGATGAAAAATCATTACATCAATCAAGATGCTGCCGACCAACCGCTGAAGGATCCTGTTTCATCGGAAGATCTTAATACCGCCCGGATTTATCGCCTTCAGCGTGTTAGAGACGTCTTAGCGGCGAGCGAATGCACCGCGATCCTGCTATACGACCCTGTCAATATCCGTTACGCAACTGACTCATCGAATATGCAAGTCTGGACAGGCCGCAATCCGTCGCGATATGCGGTGGTCTTCGCATCAGGGCCCATCGTTTTATGGGAATTTCATAACTGCAACCACCTCTCGGCACACCTCGATTGCATTACAGAATTTCGTCCAGCGGTGAATTGGGCTTACTTCGGATCAGGGCCCCGGCTGAACGAGAAGGCTTCCCAGTGGGCTGCAGAGATCGCAGATCTCGTAAAACTTTACGGAGGTAAAAATTGCCGGCTGGCAGTCGATAGGCTTGAACCTGAGGGTCGATATTACCTAGCGGGTCATGGCATTGAGGTCATACAGGGCCAAGCGCTGATGGAAACTGCTAGGGCAGTGAAGTCCCCTGAAGAATTAAAGCTCATGAAGTGGACAATTTCCGTATGCGAGCGAGGCATCCAGCGGATGTATGACGAACTGCGGCCAGGCATGACCGAAAATGAGCTATGGGCATGGCTACACTTTGAGAACGTCCGTCATGGGGGCGAGTGGATAGAAACTCGACTCTTAGCCTCAGGCCCCCGCACCAATCCATGGATGCAGGAAAGCAGCGACAAAGTTATGCAGGAAGGCGAAATCGTCGCCTTCGATACTGATCTCATCGGGCCTTATGGGTATTGCGCCGACATATCGCGCGCATGGACAGTCGGCCATGTCCCCCCAACCCCCGAGCAGAAGCGCCTGTATCGCGCAGCACATGAACAGATTCACCATAACCTGGGGCTTCTCAAAGCCGGGATTTCTTTTCGCGAGTTCTCGGATCATGCATGGCGCATCCCGGAAGAGTTTTTTAACAATCGGTACAACTGCCTAGCCCACGGTGTTGGGATGGTGGACGAATATCCAGCGATAGCCCACGCAGGAAATGACTGGGTGTCAGGCGGATATGACGGGGTGTTTCTGGAAAATATGGTTGTGTGCGTCGAAAGCTGTGTCGGCGCTGAGGGCGGTAAGGAGGGGGTCAAATTAGAGCAGCAAGTATTGATAACTCGCGATGGCTGCGTGCCCCTTTCGGCCTATCCGTTTGAAGACTCTTGGCTGGCTCAGTGAGCTGGCCTTTCATCAATTAGGAGACATCCAGATGGATCAGCAGATCGGATTTCCTGGAGCCGAACAACGTCTTGAGAAGATTTTCAATGTTGGCGTACAGACGTCAGATCCGGTCGATGTTGCGCTGGTGCTCCTGCAAGATTTTTCTATGGCAGCCTATGCTTGCGCGTTAGAGGCTTTTACCTCTGAGACGGCGAGGCGCCCAGCACTTGACATCAGAATTACGACTGTAGGCCTTGCAGGATATGAGGTTAACAGCGATCTCGGGATACAGGTCTTAGCAGACAAAACCCCGCATGAACTCAGAACCGACCCACATCTGATAATGGTTATAGGTGGCCAGAACCTTCGAACGGTCGAGAATCCTTGGCTTGTGAAAAAGCTGAGAACGGCGGCGTCTTCAGGGGCATATTTAGCAAGCGTGTGGTCAGGGACTTGGTCGCTATCCCAAGCCAAGCTACTAGACGGTTACCGATGTGCTTGCCACGCCCCAATGCAAAGCGCCCTGTCATGGGCCTTCGCAGACGTACGCACCTGTTCAGAGTCGTTCGTCATGGATCGGAATAGGTTAACCGCGTTTGGGCCCGAAGGCACAACGGCGTTGGTTAATAAATTCTTGGAACAGATCAATAGAGCCCTCCCAGTAAAGGACAAAGTACAAAACTTTCCGACTGCAGATTACGCGTATTACGAAACATTACTCCGGAGCGCATTCGGTGCGCCTAAAAGGCTGCCTAAACATCTGCACAGCACATTGAGACTCATGTGCGAAAACCTCGCTGATCCAATCGATATGTACGAACTCGCCGCGCTTGCCAACGTCTCGCGCAGGCAATTGGAGCGCCGTTTCATGAAATACCTAGGGCTTACTCCCAACAGGGGCTACCTGGAGCTACGACTTACTCGGGCGAAACAGTTGATCGGTAATACGGAGCAGCCGCTAAAAAATATAAGTATTGAGACTGGCTTCGTAAGCCCGCCGCATTTTCAAAGATGTTTCAAAGAACTCTACGGAATACCGCCCAGTCTCTACCGGAAGCACCTAAATGAAATCTAGCGGGACGAGTCATGATTCTGCTCACCCTAGTCAGTTGCACGTGGCGACCACTTGACTAGTCAGATCATAAGCCAAGTCATTCATCATTGAGCATTCACGGCATGTTCACATTAATAAATAGCGTGCATTTGTTTCAATTTGAGAGATGTCATTGTGCTGCACAATCACTCGCACGAGAGCAAGCGCGTTAAGCATAAAATAATTATACCTAATTGTATAATAATAAGCAGGCGTAAACCGCCCTCACACTCAACCACGCACGTTGTTTCTGCCTATGAAAATTAAATCCTTATGGAAGCGATCATGAATATCAAACAGAAGCTGACTTGTGGATTCGCTGCTATCGCATGTATCCCTGTCATTGTGGTTGCAGCGTTGGTTGTGGTTAATCTGCGAGACGCAGCCCGAGAAAATTTCGTCGACAGTAGCAGACGTGAAATTCGTCAAATCGATAACGGCATGATGCAGTTCTTCGACAGCATCAGCCAAAATGTAAATTACATAGCCACAGATAATCGCATCGTCTCCGCCAGAGACCTGAAGAGCTACATCGGGGCTGACGCAACGAAAATACCTCTTACCGAGACTAATCATAAGCTTCTGGAGGTTTTCGACGACTTCGCCAAAAGCCATCCTACAACGGCTTATCTTTCCTTAGCATTGAGCGACGGCGGCTACGCCAGCTGGCCAGATGATCCCAAGACTGCCAACTATGATCCACGCCAACGCCCTTGGTACAAGGCTGCTATTGCTTCACCAGGTATGACTGTTCGTACAGGCGCCTATTACTGGGCTGCTGATGACGTATCCCTCATCAGCACTGTACGTACCGTTACCGGCGCCACGGGTAATTTGGTTGGTGTGGTGAGTATGGATGTATCGCTCAAGCAACTGACTGAATTGGTTAAAAATATCAAGCTCGGGGATAGCGGCTACCTGATGCTAGTCGAAGCAAACGGAAACGTGCTTGTAGACCCCCACAATGCACAGCATAACTTCAAGTCGATGACGGATCTGGGCTCCAACTACGCGGGTCTTGCCAAGAGTAGCGACGGTGTGACCCAAGTCGAGATCGATGGCAAGCTCTACATGGCCAATGTTGTTACCTCACAAAGGCTGGGGTGGCGCTTTATTGGCCTGATCGAGCGCGATGAAGTCATGGCCAAGGCATCCAGTTTGACATGGTTAATAGCGGCGATTGCAGGGGGGCTCGGCCTCTTTTTTGCGGTCGTCGGTGCCAGTTTTGCTAGCCTGATCGTGCGGCCTATCCGAAGTGTCGCAGATGGCTTACAGGAAATAGCGAAAGGCGAAGGAGATCTGACTCGCCAGCTCAAAGTTTTGGGCAAGGATGAGACGGCCGAGCTGGCAGGATGGTTTAACCAATTTCTCGGCATGATCGCCCATCTGATGCAGCGTATAGGTGGTGCATCTTCAGAATTACAGGAAGCAGCAGCTGATACCCACCAAGTCGCAAAAAATATGGACGAGGTCGCGGGGCGTCAGCGCTTGGCGTTAGAACTGGTGAGTACCGCTTTCAATGAAATGGTGATGACGGCCAATGAAGTTGCCCGCTCGTGCAGCCAAGCCGCATCTAGTGCAGATGAGGGTTATCAGGACGTCCAGAATGGCCAACATCATATCGGCGAAGCCACTGGCAGCGTTATGAAACTGAGCAAGGATCTGCAGCAATCAACCGAAACCATGCAAAGGCTCGAAGAGGACAGCAAGAATATCAACAGTATCCTCGATACCATTCGATCGATTGCTGAACAGACCAACCTGCTAGCCCTCAACGCGGCTATTGAGGCTGCGCGGGCCGGCGATCAGGGGCGTGGTTTTGCGGTAGTGGCCGATGAGGTACGCGCATTGGCACGTCGCACCGCCGACTCTACGGGTGAGATCGACAGTTTGCTCGGCAATTTGGCGAAACGAACCCAAATGGTCACTCACCAGATGCAGGGTAGCTTGGAGTTCTCACAGACCAGCGTGGCTTTTATAGAGAAAGCCCGCAACAGCTTCGATAAAATTCGTTCATCGGTTGACATCATTCGCGACCAAAATACGCAGATCGCCACTGCGGCGGAAGAACAGCACCAAGTGGCTGAAGAGATCAACCGACACATAGCCCAGATCCACACAGACGCTCAACTGGTCGAACAGTTCGCGCATTCCGCACAGAGCGGCTCAGGGCGGCTGGCTGATATCTCCGGGCGACTCAAAGAGTTAATCGGCCGGTTCAAATACTGATTTGATCAGCATCGTTCAAGACCTTCTCGCCAAACAAAGAGCTGCAGAAGCATCATGACGCTCAAGCGCGCATTCATTCACTTTATAACAGTCATCGTCTCATCGTGTTTGGAAGGAACTGGTAAATTCAAGTTTCGGGAATGCCTAGAAAACCCTTATTGGGCGCCGCATGACTGGCTACGTTGACGAAATCGTCAAAGGCTGTGTGGCCGCGAGTAATCATGTGTTGGGGAATGAACGTCGCGCTTTCGGCAACTCTTGCGCGAAATCTATCGGCTGCATCCAGCTCCAGCACGGTCCACCCTGTGAAGCCGCACTGCGCCAGCTTGTTGAGTTTGGCTTGAAATCGATTTGGCCGTCAGCAAGGTAATGGACTCCTCGTGGGCGAGATGCAGCCCTTATAACTGTCATAGACACCGAAGCATGCCTTAGGATGAAACCCCGCGTCCTTGAAGGAGAGCATTCGGATGCGTGAGTGACGTGCGTTGTCTCACGCCATCTAGCACTTACTCTAATGTAACCGTCCGGCGAAGTCATCTACACGACTCTAGATTTAAGGGGAATGCTGTCCACTCAAATTTCGCGGACACCACCCATAATGTTGGAACTAGAAGGGTAAATCCACCGCTCGCTTCGCGACCGCCTTCTGACTCTAACTACTCCTCGGTCACCACTTCGCTCCGCCTTCCGCAAGCTGAAGTTCGCCACGGCCAAACGAGAAATTCTCGTTTGGTACAGGAATCAGCGAGATGAAGATATCGTCAGGTGAAATTCCTGTTGCATCTACGATCAAACGGTTTATAGCAGCGACCAGTTTGCGTTTATCTTCAAGAGGTCGATGAGCGCCGACAAGCACAGTGATGATCATCGCCTGAGCTGGATCACGGTTCATTTCCATAAAAGTCGGGTGCAGGAACAACTCATCGGGGCCGTGCTCGCTGAGCATTATGAAGCGGTCACCCTCTGGTATGCCCAGTCCTTGAACAAGAGACTGGTTCAAGGCATCGGCGATAGCTCGCTTCTCCTCACTCGAAAAGCGGCCCCTTGGGATGTGTGCATTGAAAACAGGCATAGTGCCTCCTTTTTGATTCCAGATATTCAGCTTTTTGGACGAATCCGTACATGGTGTACGTTTCAACCGATGGCAGCCAGCTAGATCAGATTGACTAGGCCGGTTGAGCAGGTCAAGGTAATACCTGTCTAAACGCGCATCAGTAAGCACACAGTGCGTGATTAAATGGGTACCCACTTGTGCGGCAACAGCTCGGTAATCTCGCTCGCGCGCTGCGTCGACAAGCGTATAAGAACGTCCTTCAGATAAGCATACGGATCATGCCCGTTGAGCCGCGCCGACTGGATCAAACTCATGATCGCCGCCGCTCGCTTTCCGCTGCGTAGCGACCCTGCGAAGAGCCAGTTTTTACGTCCAAGAGCCCAAGGGCGATCTAGTTCTCACACCATTTGTTATCTATGGGCACGGCCCCGTCATCAAGGTAGCGCGTTAGCGCTGCCCAGCGTTTCAGGGCTTTGGCTGCTGCTGAGCCGTTAGGCACAAGATCGCGCTGGGTCAACATCCAATCGCGCAGTGCTTTCGCTAATGGTGCTGCTTTTTCTTGCCGGATTTGCCAACGATCCTCGTCACTCATGTCTCGCGCTTGGCGTTCAACCTCGTACAAGCCGCCAATCGAGTGCAGCGCCTGCTCTGCCAGCTGGCTTTTATTCGCCACATGCAGATCGAAAAACTAACGGCGGGCGTGGGCCATGCAGCCGATTTCGGTCATGCCCTTCTCGAACCCTGCTTTGTAACCAGCAAAGTTATCGCACACCAGCTTGCCGTTCCACGTGCCGAGGAAGTTACGCGCATGCTCACCGGCCCGGCTCGGGCTGAAGTCATAAACCACAGCTTCAATTGCCGAGAACGGTGTGGTGCAGTAAGCCCAGACATAAGCACCGTGAGTTTTCTTCTGTCCGGGCGCAAGCATTTGCACCGGCGTCTCGTCGGCATGGACGACTTGCTGTGCCAAGACAGCTTCTCGCAAGGCATCAACCAACGGTTGAAGCTGCACACTGGTCTGCCCAACCCATTGCGCCAGTGTCGAGCGCTGGATCGCTAAACCGGCGCGCCCGAAAATTTTCTCCTGCCGATACAGCGGCAAGTGGTCAGCGAACTTCGCCACCATCACGTGAGCCAGCAGGCCTGCGGTTGGGATGCCCTTTTCGATCACCTGAGCCGGTACCGCCACCTGGATCAGTGTTTCGCACTGACGGCAGGCCCACTTTCCACGCACGTGTTTTTCGACGGTGAACACGCCTGGCGTGTAATCCAGCTTCTCGCTGACGTCCTCGCCGATGCGCTGGAGCTGGCAACCGCAGGAGCACTGAGTGCTTTCTGGCTCATGATGAATGACGGTGCGTGGAAACTGTGGCGGCAACGGCGCGCGCTTTGGCTTTTGGCGCGCCTCTGCTGGAACTGGAGCCGGAAGCAGTGCCGTCAGCTCAGCGTCGATAGCCTCAAGATCGATGTTAAGCAGATCGTCGAGCAAGCTGCCTTGCTCAGGACTGATCTGCTCGCTGCGCTTGGCAAACCGGTGCCGCTTGAGAAGTGCGATCTCGTGGGTCAACTGCTCGATGATGGTGTCATCGCGGTGGCTCTTTCTGCCCATGGTCTCGACCTTCGATAGCAACTGCAAAGCGAGAGCGCGCAGTTGGTCGGGGGTCATGTGGTCGAGGTTGGGCAAGGAAGTCATGCCGTGGCTTTTACCAAAGCAGACCGGCTGCGGCAGCAGGCTCAGACGTTAATTACAGCCTTTTAAAGGATCGTTATTGCACCGCCAGCGCCAACGCGCTGAAGGCAGACCAAGTACCAGGGCCTGAAGTTGCTCAGCATCCAGTTCCAGCTCGCTATCTTGTCGAATGCCTGGCCAGTGGAATTTGCCTTGGTTCAACCGGCGTGCCGCCAGCCAGACACCAATCCCGTCGTGCACCAGCACTTTCATTCGGTTGGCCCGTCGATTGGCAAAGATATAAGCGCAGTGCGGCTTCGCCGCACCGAGCACCGTGATAACTCTGGCCAAGGCGGTCTCGGTGACAGCGCGCATATCCATGGGCTCGGTGGCGAGCCAGATGGCGTCGATGCGGATCATTGAGTGAGATCACGGATAAAACGGGCGCACCCGTCGGGATCGGCCAGCGGCCACTTCACGGTGAGGTTTTGATGGCCGAAAGGAACGTCGATACTGACGGACATTTGCAGATCGGAGTGCGGTGGAGGTGGTAGTTTTATCGGAACAAAAGTGGGCAACGTTGTTGCCTTACAATCACGATAAAGAGGTATCCATTTGCGAACCAGATTGGCGTTGATGCCGTGGCGCAGGGCTACGCTGGCCATCGATATGCCAGGTTGCAGGCATTCCTGGACGATCTGAGCTTTAAAGGGCTTGGGGTAAGAAGTTCTCTGGCGCATGGCAATCCTGATGATAAGGGCGATGGTGTCCACGTATTTTTTAAGTGGAGAACATCGCCCTTATTACAGGGATCGGGTAGGTGACTTCGCCGGACGGTTACACTCTAATGGCCTGCTGCCGAGCCTATAAAACGTCACACTCTCAGAGTTCGCCTTGGAGCGCCTGCCTAACTCATCAGGCAACGACCTGACTTCCATCCCCTGTAGCCCAAGGAACGACCTTCCTTACAATCTCCACAGCTAGCAGACTACTCACCGCGTCAAGACGATTGACCTGCTCTGCCGAAAGTTGCACCGACAGTGCACCGAGATTGTCGATGAGCTGTATTACTGACCGGGGGCCTATGATGGGAACCGCGCCGTGTGTACCTGCCCAGGCAATCGCAACCTGCCCTGGGGTGACGGCAAGTTCGTCAGCGACCGCGATCACTGTGTCGAGCACCTTGGTACGATGCTCACTGTTCTCCGGCTGAAACACCTTGCCACCAAACGCTTCAGCACGTCCCTTCTCACCACTGCGATATTTGCCGGTCAGCATGCCGCCGCCCAGTGGGGACCAGGTGACGATTCCAAGCCCCAGCGCGTGAGAGGCTGGAAACAAATCAGCCTCGGGTTCACGCCGAACGAGGCTGTGTTCGAACTGCGCTGCGGCGATCGGCACCGCATGGGTGAGTTCGGCGAGGGTGACAGCCCGCGATAGCCGCCAGGCTGGGAAGTTGGAGAGACCGGCATAAAGAATCTTGCCCGCGCGCGCGAGATCCTCGAAACCTCGAACGATTTCTTCGGCAGGTGTGACATTATCCGGCCAATGCGCCCAGTAAATGTCTATGCGATCAGTCCGCAGACGTTTCAAGCTTGCCTCCACAGAGGCCACCATCGCCTTGCGACTGTTGCCGGTGACAAGCCGGTTAGCATCTGACTGTGCACCCTTGGTGTATTTGGTCGCGAGTACGAAGTCCTCGCGCCGCCCCTGCAGCAGGGTGCCGAGCAGTTCTTCTGATTGTCCAAACTGGTAAACGTCTGCGCCATCAATAAAGTTGCCGCCCGCTTCGGCGTATGCATTGAAAATCGCCTTGCTGGTATCCTGATCGGCGCCATGACCCCAGCCGGTGCCGAAATTGCCCGTACCAAGAGCTACCTGCGAAACCTGCAAGCCCGTCCTGCCGAATGAAAGGTATTTCATGTTTTCTCCGTTAGTTACATCAGAAGCCTTTCAGCGCGCCGCCGCAGGTGGCTGTCGGCGTCCGGACCGGGCCAGACGACGATGTCAGCCCCGGCCACCAGCCCTTTTCGAAGGGGTTGTGGGCTGATCGAAGATCAGGCATGTCGTGGTGGCGTGCGCGTATAGCCTCCCATCAGGCCCGACGATCCGCCCCTCGGCCGTGGCGACCTGGCTTCCGACATGAATCACCTTGCCCTCGGCACGCACCAACGGCACCGTATCGGTCAAGGCACGCACCACATTCAGCTTCAGTTCAAGCGTGGTGTAGCCTTTGCCTACTGCCAGAGTTGTATGCACGGCGCAGCCCACTGCCGAGTCCAGTAGCGTTGCGAACCAGCCACCGTGCACGGTGCCCAAAGGGTTGTAATGCCTGCGCCCGGGCCGACCTTGAAAGACAGCGATGCCTGGTTCCATGTGAATGGGCACAAAGTCGAGGGTGTCTCCGATAGGTGGAGGTGGCAACTCCCCGGCAAAGATCGCCTCAAAGACTTCCATCCCCGTGAGGCTGAAAGCCTGTCCTCTTGGCATCACATCAGCGACCTGAAGACGAGCACGGACGGTCTGCTCCTCCTCAATCCATTGTGCAACAACCTGATCAACATCCATCAGCGACTCCCTCTTCACATACTTGTATATGCAACAGTTGTAGGTACAATATACCGCATGAAGACACCGATCAAGACACAAGGATGCACCAACCTTAAGCTTCGCCAGCTTACTCGCATGGTGACGCGCCACTACGACCACCAGGTCGCAGAAACCGGATTGAAAAACACGCAGTACGCGCTGCTATCGCATGTCGTCAGACTAGGGCCAATTCGTCCGAGTGATCTGGCAAAGCGTATGCAGATGGATGCTTCGACTTTGACCAGAAACCTTCAGCCTTTGGCTGCCCAAGGCTTGCTGAAGGTGGGGGCAGGTGATGATTCTCGCAGCCGTCTTGTCGAGGCGACTGACGCTGGGCACGCTAAGCAAGCTGAAGGACAGCGCGCCTGGAGGATCGCGCAAACGGCACTCAACGAGCGATTAGGCATCGAGCGCGTGGCCGAATTGCACACTCTTCTGGATGCCTGCATTCAGTGCCTTAGCGACGATGCGGATGACACATCAGGGACATGATTTTTCGCCCCCAAGCCTGAAGTTGAATGCCCTTGAAAATAAAAAATCCAGAGGATTTAAAATCTATCATGACAACTCTTGTCCGCTCTTCAACTCAAGTGGCCTGTCAAGAGCACATCCTTCGCCTATCGAAAGGTTGGCCTCCAATTCGATGCCCTTCAAGCGTTTTTATGCAGCACGCAATGGAGATGACGCATGGAAGCTAAGGGCACACTGGCGGTTGCCGAAGCGCAATTGCCGCCAATTAGTCAGCCACTGACCGGGAGAATTGTGGCCCTGCTTGCAGGTTTAGCGGCTATCAGTACGCTGTCCACGAACATCATCCTGCCGGCGTTCCCTGTCATCGGTGAAGACTTGGGAGTAGGCGCTCGCGAGCTCGGCTTGACACTGTCCAGCTTCTTTATCGCCTTCGCCCTAGGCCAACTGGTGGTCGGGCCACTGGCTGACCGCTATGGGCGCAAGAAGCTGGTGCTGGGCGGACTCGCGATCTTCGTTGTGGGCACTGTCATTGGAGGCCTCGCCACCACACTCGATACGCTGATTGTAGGGCGCGTTATCCAGGCATTGGGCGTGTGCGCCGCCTCGGTGTTGTCGCGCGCAATTGCACGGGATCTGTTTGAGGGAGAGGCACTCGCTCGTGCCCTGTCGCTGACCATGATCGCCACCGCCGCAGCCCCAGGCTTTTCACCACTGGCAGGGAGTCTGCTGTCAGTCACGCTTGGATGGCGGGCAATTTTTATCCTGGTAGGGCTAGCCGCTATATCGCTCGCTTTTTTCTACGTTCGTGACCTTGGTGAAACCCATCCCGCCGACCGACGCGCCCTGCATTCAACCAAGAATGTAGTGCAAACCTATTGGCGGTTGATGCTGGATCGGCGCTTCATTCTTCCGGCCCTTTCGATGAGCCTGCTGATGAGCGGACTGTTCGCGTCGTTCGCCGCCGCACCCGCTATTTTGATGAAAGGAATTGGCCTGACGTCCTTGCAGACAGGTCTGTACTTCGCCTGCACGGTATTCGTTGTGTTCGCAGCCGGCATGGCGGCCCCGCGCCTGGCGCACCTTTACGGCTCGAGACTCATCACCACTCTCGGCATTGCCTGTGCACTGACAGGCGCAGGGCTACTCCTCGCAGGTCCGTCCGATCCGGGTCTTGGGTGGTATGCCCTTTCGATGGTCACGTTTCTTTGGGGCATGGGCCTGGCCAATCCACTGGGCACAGCTATCACCATGGGGCCTTTCGGAAATGTGGCCGGGATGGCTTCCGCTCTGCTGGGTTTTTTTTCCATGGGGGCGGCCGCACTGACTACCTGGCTGGTATCGGTACTAACTGTTGCGCCGGTCACGGCACTGGGCGGTGTACAGACCACAGTCTGCCTCATCGCGCTTGCGCTCTTCCTTTTCCGCGGCCGTCTCACGAAATAAACGCATCAAGACACTTTTGGCCGGCACCAACCTCGGCTTGGGTAAAACCATTGCGTAGTCACTCGCGACTGTGGCCTCGAAGCTGCGAGCCGCGGCACCGTGATTCTAGCGATATCTAAGGCCAGGCCAACGCGGTGCCACGTAAAACGCAATCGACTATCACGCGTTATCTATTCGAGGTTAGAAACGAGCACGTATATTATCACTGACCATCTTCTCCATGGCTGCTGCGCAAGATTTTTCCCCATTACAGGGGGGGCGTGCTAAACGAGTCACGTGGCGCACAACCTTAGCCATCCTTGCAGTTCGGGCATTGTAACTGAGGCTGTGGTAAGCCACTCCTCCAGATACACAGACTCGCATCAAAACGCCCACTTTTGAATGACGTAAACCTGGCTAGAGCTTCTACCCGTTTATCATTGGCCAAAATCGATATCAGGATGCAATGGCTTCATATGCAAAACATGTCAGCATGGGAGTAAGGAACTACACCTCTTGTGGTCCTACAATACGGCCGACCACTGCCTCTAATTTCTTGATTTATTCATACAATGCCAGACCTCTAACCCAGCTTGGCACCGAGCAACCAAGCAGTTCCGCTTTGGTAGGAAATATGAGGGTAGCGGCGCACCTGAATGCCGGCTACCTATCATCAAGTACAATCTAAAGGTCGCCCTATAGCAGACTAATAGGATAGTTAATAAAAATGCGGTTTTCATCAAACTCATTGGTACTGAAATCTCTTCGAACGCTCGAATTACGCCATTTAAGGCTGAGATTTTTCAGTGCACCAGATTGCACGACGTACGCCAATTCGGATTCTCGACCCCATTCTTTACCATCGGTGATCGAACCTGTGTGAACATTATCACCGCTGATATATCGGTTCATTAATGTCAGGCCCGGTACACCGAGTACTGCGAAGTTAAAGTCATGGCGCAGTTGCCAGGATTTCTCCCTGGCATTGTCGTAACTGGCGTTATAGCTGTCGTTAGCCAGGGTACCGCCACTGGTTCCGTTGACTCGCATCCAGGCGCTGTCGCCTGTGAGTTTTTGCAGGCCAACGTAGAAGGTATTACCGCCGTATTTGGCCGAGAGCAAGGCGAAGGCAGTCTTGTTGTCGAGGTCACCCGCCAACGCGCTGCCGCCTTCCTTGCCGCTGAAGAAGCCCAAATTGGCGCCCAGGGTCCAATCACCCACGGGCTGGCGTTGGGTGAGATTGACGTACTGTTGCTGGTAGATGTCGGTCAATTCGGCGTACCACAGACCGACCTGAGTACGCTTGTCGTTAAAAGTATATTCGCCGCCGCCAAAATTGAAGCGATCAGAGGTAAACGCTGCTCGGCCATTCATGAACATATCTTCCATGCTGGAGTCGTTGCGCGGGCTATTGCCGCGAAACTGTCCCCCATAGAGCGTCAAGCCAGCAATCTCGCTGGATGTCACCTGCCCGCCACGAAAGGTCTGCGGCAGCGAGCGACCATCGTCGGAGCGCAGGATAGGCAGAACGGGCATCCATTCACCCACCTTCAATTCGGTTTTTGACAGCTTGGTTTTCAGAGCCACCCCAAGACGGCCAAAATTATCGGCTGGTCGGCCGTCGTTGTGGATCGGCAACAGTTGGGAACCGCCGGTGCCTTTACCACCATCAAGCTTTTGAGAATAGAGACCCAATACATCAAGACCGAATCCGATCAGCCCGGGGGTATAACCAGAGCGAGCATCAAGGATGAAGCTCTGTGTCCATTCTTCGGCTTTATTCTGTGGCGCGGCGCTGTTTGGATAGACTGGATTAATAAAGTTACGATTGATGTAAGCGTTTCGAAAATTGAGGGTGGCGGTTGCGCCGTCAACCAAACTGCTTTTCTCATCGGCTTGGACAACGGCTGACGAAGCCGCGCAGAACGAAAAAGTCAGACCGATTACATATGGGTGTGCAGACATGCTGCGAAATACAACGGAGTGGTACATGATATTTCTCACAATGAATTATTATTGTTTTTGTTGCGACTTTTAGCTCGCAATTAAACTACCTATAAGCACCCCAAAGAACGATCGAGCGACAGCGGAAGATAATTTAATTGTTTTCAAACTCCATTTAATTGAGCAGCTTGTTATCTAGCAGTTTGATAAGGGGTTCACATTACGTTTAGCAAAATCCGAGCGTGTGCAGACGAGCCTGACTCAATGCCTGCAAGGGCACGCTCGAGGAACACAACAATAGAACTATGATTGAAGTTAAAGCTTGCTGAAATGCTCGGTGATCAACCTGCGCTTTCCGGCGTTTTGCAACGTGTGTATTCCAGTTGATACAGCGTGGTTTCCGGTCCCGTCGGTTGCCCTTCCAGAAGGCGTTGCAACTCAGCCAAAAAGGACTCGCCAGCGGCACGCACGTAGTCCGGCGCACAGCCTTCGATCATGACGATCCAGGCCGGTATCTGGGTCCCTTCGGCCCGGGCTTTTTTCTCTGCGGTTTCGACCTTGCTCACGACCTCATCAGCTACGCACAAATGCACGCCCGTGATGCCCTGTTTATCGGCGACGGGAGGCAGCACACCTTGACGTAAAGCGTCTGATACCGATTGATGTTGTCCTTCGATCACATCAAAACGCACCGTCAGCAAAAACGCGCCCTGCCCTACACCGCTGCTGTAAGTAACATCGCAAATAGATCGCGCGACGTTGCGATAGGACTTAACCGATTGTTGTGTCCATGGGGTCGGAGTGTTGAGACGAGATAAATAATCCTCCCCTCCCAACACTTGCACGGTGTCGGCCTCATAAAGGTTGAAATAGGTAGGCCCTGCATCCAGGGCGATGTATCTGCGCCCTCGCAGAAAGCCCGGGATGGCTGCCCGCTCTGGCATGTGTTCACGGTTATGCCACTCATAGAACTCGTCCCGCGCTTCGGGCAAAAGATCATGCCAGATCGCGACTACACCTGTTCCTGCAAGACTCATAGCGTTTTCCTCCAGCGATAGTCAGTCAACATTGGGGTGGCGACCGGCGCCCCATGCAGCGCCCATTTCAGCAACGTAAGGAACCACGGTCTGAAATTGCTCACCCAGCCCTTGGCCACCAACACGCATGGTGTCACCCGCCTTGAGAAATACCGGTGGTTTCTGCCCGAGCCCCACACCTGGCGGCGTACCGGTAATGATGACGTCACCCGGCATTAGCGGCATGAAGCGGCTGAGGTACGCGACAATATGTGCAACGCTGAAAATCATCGTCCGGGTATTGCCGGTCTGCAGACGTTTGCCATTCACGTCGAGCCAGAGGTCGAGTGTCTGTGGATCGGCAATTTCGTCGCGAGTGACCAGCCAAGGTCCCAGTGGCGCGAAAGAAAAACCGCTTTTGCCCTTGGTCCACTGACCCTCGTACTCAAGCTGATAGGCTCGCTCGGAAACATCATTGGCCAGGCAATAACCAGCAATGTGATCCAGTGCCTGTGACTCATCGATCTGCCAGGCGGGCGTGCCGATGACAATGGCCAGCTCGACCTCCCAATCAAGCTTCTCAGCCCCGGTCGGTAAAATGACAGGGTCATTGGGTCCGCTGATGGATGCAGTGTGTTTGTTGAAGACCACCGGTTGGTTCGGAATAGGCGTGTTCGTTTCAGCCGCGTGATCGGAGTAGTTCAGACCGATGCAAATCAGGTTCGGTACATTACCGACGCATGGACCAAGACGTGTGCCGGGCGCCACCTCCGGTAGCTTTTCAACGTCCACAGCACGCAGTTTCTCCAGTACTGTCGGGCTCAGGGCCGACGCATCGATGTCATCGACAATGCCCGAAAGATCTCGAACGACTCCTTGTAAATCCAGGATTCCCGGTTGTTCCTGACCCGGTAAACCAAAACGAACTAAGCGCATTTTTTACTCCTCCAGCGTTGAGAAATGGACAGACAATGAGCCTGCTTCGCCGAACTGAACATGCAGTGGCTGATTAACAGGCACATCGAGAACACCTGCATAGGACCCGGTGATTACCACCTGCCCTGCTTGCAGCCCTATCCCTTGTGTAGAAAGAAAATTGGCCAGCCAGATGATCGGCAGCAGCGGATCGCCGTCCGGGTGGCGGCCCTTGATATTCAGTCGCTCTTCCGTTGCATTGCGTAGCGTGATATCCAGCTCAGAGGGCATGCGGCCAGAATCCGGCAGCGTGATCGCCTCGCCAAGAACCAGGCCGTGATTGAATAGGCCATCCGCGAGCAGTTGCTCAAACGGCAGGGTGTGTGGGTCTGTGTACCGGCAGTCGATCACTTCCAACGCCAAGTGCACCTCGCTGATCGCAGCCACAATCTGCGCAGCTGTATAAGGCTCGACACGTGCTGGCAAATCATGGGCCAGGACGCACGCAAGTTCTGGTTCGATGCGTGCCTTACCGGCGTCAGCTGCCAATTGATAACGTTCACCTTTTACAATGCTGTCGCTGTAGATCGGGGCAACGATCCACTTGCCAGCCGGGGGTAACGCACACTTCCACCCCCCCACGGTTTTTCCAGCCAATGGCCCGACCTGCTGCTGGATGGCAAACCCCTGTGCGAGGCTGCTCGGCAGGCTCGAGTCTGGCAAGGATGGCAGCCGGACACCCTCTAGCCGTGCACGTGCCAGAGCGGCGGCGGCGACTTGCAGTGCGGCTCCCACCTCGGGCCCTGCGGATGCGAGGTCACTCATACGCTCTCCGAATGCACATTGTTCTGCCGCGGCCAGACCGTTCCCAGCTTGTTGGCTGCATCTTCGAGCAGAGCATGCAATTGGTCATAACGTTCAGGCTGCATGCGCAAGACCGGGCCGGCGATACTCATGGTGCCAACCACCGTACCGGACGGAATCAGCTTGACCGGTACGGCAATCGCCCAGACACCCGCCTCAGCTTCTTCAATGACCAGGCCATACCCGCGCTTGCGGGTCAGCGCCAGTTCGGCCAACAAACCTTCGATGCTGTTGACCGCTTTCGGCCCCTGCCCAGCGTCAGCTTTCCCCAACCCGCTGCGCAGCGCGTACTCAACTGCCTGTTCATCAGGCATGGAGGCCAACCAGGCTTTGCCGTTGGCAGTGGCATAAAGATTGATGGGTTGATCCATCGCGGGCGAATACATGAGTCCCGGCGCAGCGCCTTGGGCCGAAGACAGCCAGGACAGAGTGCCCTCGTTGACCACCGTCAACCGCACCAACTCATGACATTGAACAGCCACGTGCTCGATGATCGGCTGGACCAGTTCAGGCAAGCCGATTCCATGTAAATAGCGCTGACCCAACAGCGCCAGCTTCAATGTCAACCGGTATTGCGACGTGGCTTCATCCTGCTCTGCCCACCCTTGCTCGACTAACTGGGCAAGCACTCGATGAGCGGGCCCCTTCTCCAGGCCCAGCTCGGCTGCGATATCGGACATCCGCATCCAGCGAGCTGCACGTGCCAGCAGCTCGATCGCTTCCAGACAGCGGTCAACAGCACCTTTCACGACTCTCATATTTTTCTCTGCTTCTCTTTGACAACGAGGTGAATGTGAGCAACATTGTTCGTACTGGAACGCTGTTCCAATAGTATGCAGGCGCTACCCGATAAGTCAAATCCACTGTGTCTGACCCGCCTCATCGGCGTAAAGATCAATGTTGAGGCGCTCTTCAGGAGATGCGGACGCAGGGAGGACATCTGAACAGCCCCTTCGAAGATGGCCCTTTTTGAAATAGATGTGCGCCTGTGCAGGTTCATTTTTTGCGGAAGAACGACCAATGCCTCTCACCCACTTGCCTCACCTACAGAAGCCCGCGCGCCGAAAGATTGTGCATCATCGCTCGCAGGCCGAACGTCCAGGGCGCCGCCTTATGACTGTAAGTGACGGTGTTGCGCAGTGTGCCCAGCAACGGCGTACCGATGCTGACCTCATCGCCGCGCTTATGGGTAAAGCCGCTTCCCGGCTTCTCACGATCCTGAGTCGGCGCAAACAGGGTTCCGAGAAAAAGCATGAAACCATCAGGGTATTGGTGATCGCCACCGACAGTCTGGGCCACCAGATCCAGCGGGTCTCGGCTGATCAGCGCCATGGAACTGCTGCCTTGCAGAATAAATCCATCGTCGCCCTGAACGTGCAGATCCACTACGCAATTGCGCACGTCATCAAGGGTAAACGTGTCATCGAACAGACGAATAAATGGCCCAATCGCACAGGACGCGTTGTTGTCCTTGGCCTTGCTCAACAGCAATGCGCTGCGGCCTTCGAAATCCCGCAAATTGACGTCATTGCCCAAGGTGACGCCATGCACCTGGCCTCGACTGTTCACGGCGAGCACAATTTCCGGCTCCGGGTTGTTCCATTCAGACTTGTGATGGATTCCGATCTCGCTGCCGCTGCCCACTGCCGCCAGAACCGGTGCCTTGGTGAAGATCTCCGCATCCGGGCCGATACCGACCTCCAGGTATTGCGACCACATACCCTGCTCGATAAGCACGCCCTTGAGGCGCATCGCTTCTGGCGAACCCGGTTTGATGGCCCGCAAGTTATCGCCTATTGCGTCCTGCACCAGGCGGCGAACGCTTTCGGCTTTGGCAGCATCCCCTCGGGCCTGCTCTTCGATGACCCGCTCGATCATGCTGGACGCGAATGTCACCCCCGCCGCCTTGATGACTTGCAAATCTACCGGGGGCAACAGAAATGCCTTGCCGGGATCGCAATGGCTGCCTGTGTTGCCAAGCAACGCCTCGACAGTCCCGATGTACTTGCCAGATGCCTGACGAATCGCCAACAACGGCGAGGCATGCTCCAGCAATTCGCTAACAGTGGAAAAGACTTCAGAAAGGTCAAACACACCTTCCTCGTGCAACAGCACCGGCGAGGGTCCGGCAATGTCACCCGGGATCCAGGCTCGGCCAATCAGCGTTCCGGCCAGGCCGTCCACAGGCAAGGTGTTTTCGCGCGTCAATTTCAAGTTCGCCATAAAGCTTCCAGATCCGTCAGTCATCAGAGTCGTAAAAGTAATGGACCTTTTGCGCAAATCCCAATGAAAGAATCTCACTAATCAATGCTGTTTCGTTATCGACAGCCAAGGCCTTATTCGATGGACAATGATCAAATTACTTTTGGCGGTATTACCCGATGGCTAAAGATCAAACATTTGGTAATGGTCAATAGCCTGGCCAAGACGCGCAATATGCACACCACCGCAGAGCTGATGAATGTTACGCAACCGGCTATCAGTAAACTGCTTCGCGATCTGGAAGTCGTCTTGGGTTTCCCGCTGTTTGAGCGTCAAACGCGCCACTTGGTACTTACTGAACTAGGGGAGTTCGTGGCCCGCTACGCGCGCATTACCCTGGAAGACACGGAGTCGTTCATCGATCAACTTAACAAACTGCGTAAAGGCGGGCATGGTCATTTAAAAATCGGCACTATTTTTGCCGCAACATCAGTTGTGCTGCCCGAAGCCATTGCCAGTATAAAACGCGAGCGTCCCCTCCTTTCTATCGAGGTGATAGAACAAACCAGCAACCAGCTGCTGGAAATGCTCGAACAGAAAAAACTTGATTTGATCATTGCCCGTTTCACAGATGAACACTGTCAGCCTTTCGAATTCATCTCACTGGGGCCTGAACCCTTCTGTCTTGTCGCGAACAGCACCCACCCGCTGTGCTCGCTTGAGGAAGTCCCCCTCGAAGCGCTCAGTGAATGGCCGTGGGTCATGTATCCCTTCAACACCCCGATCCGACAACGCATGGAGCGCGCCTTTGCGATGTTCAAGATTGTCCCGCCAACCAACACAGTGGAGACCATTTCGATGCAAACCTTCCTGCAGTTGCTTCAGTCCGGGCCAATGCTCGCCATGCTTCCCGAGTCCATGGTCCAGTCACAACTGAACAATGGGCAACTTAAAATCCTCAACACTCCCTTTAAAGTTGAATCTCAGGATTATGGCGTTATCACTCGCAGAGATGAGCCGCTGTCAGAGCCGACGCGGACATTTGTGGCGACCTTATTAGAGTTCGCCAGACAGCGGCAAATCGCTGCGGAGAAAAAGCCTCGCCGCAGCGCCGCATAAAGTCAATGAGACAAAGTTATCGAGCAATCGAAAGCTGTCATTAGGCAGCCGTTTCTTTGAATTCTATAGTGCCCGCACAAAAGTGCAGCGCTATTAGCGACCGCGTACCAACCAGCAGCCCCGTGAGGATGCGATGGAACTGATCATGAAAACCGGCGCAGCAGCTGTGCTGCGTCTGAACTCGCTGGACGATGTGCTGATTGCACGTCGACCGCTGCTTGCTGGTGAAGTCCTTGAGCAAGAGGGGGTGACTATCCGGCAGGCGATCGTCCCTGGCCATAAAGTGGCCTCCCGGCGTATCGAAGCCGGTCAACCGGTAAGACGTTACGGGCAAATCATTGGCTTTGCGGTTGTCGACATAGAAGCTGGCGAGCATGTCCATGTACACAATCTGGCGATGGGTGACTTCGCTCGGGATTATGCGTTCAGCGTCGATGCGAAGCCCGACATCAGGCCGGTCGAGGCGCCGACATTCATGGGCATCGTCCGCGCGGATGGGCGAGTCGCGACGCGCAACTACATTGGCATTCTTACGTCAGTGAATTGTTCTGCAACGGTAGCCCGGGCCATTGCCGACCATTTTCGTCGGGACATCAATCCCGCGGCATTACAAGCGTATCCAAACGTCGACGGTGTTGTTGCGCTAACGCATTCAGCCGGTTGTGCCGTTGATCCTGCGGGGGACGGCCTGAGCATGTTGCGCCGGACATTGGCGGGGTATGCGACCCATGCCAACTTTGCGGCGGTGTTGGTCATCGGGCTGGGTTGCGAGACGAATCAAATCGATTCGTTACTCACCACCCAGGGACTGACCCGTAGCAATACGCTGCGCACGTTCAATATTCAGGACAGTGGCGGTACGTCCAAAGCCATCGCCAATGGTATTGATCAGGTGAAGCAGTTACTTGGCGAGGCCAATCAGATTCAGCGTGAACCGGTTAGCGCTCGCCATCTGACCGTTGGGCTTCAGTGCGGTGGTTCGGATGGCTACTCCGGTATAACCGCCAACCCTGCATTGGGCAATGCGGTGGATCGCCTGGTCGCCTGCGGCGGCACCGCGATTCTTTCAGAAACCCCGGAAATATACGGTGCAGAACACTTGCTTACGCGCCGGGCAGTCACCCGTGAAGTCGGCGAAAAGCTCATCGCTCGAATTCATTGGTGGGAAAGTTACTGCGAGCGTATGGGCGCCGAGCTAAACAACAATCCCTCCGCTGGTAACAAGGCAGGTGGCTTGACCACCATCCTCGAAAAGTCACTGGGCGCGGTGGCCAAGGCTGGCTCCAGCAACCTGATGGATGTCTACGAGTACGCTCAATCTGTCACTGCTACTGGCCTGGTGTTTATGGATACCCCCGGCTATGACCCCGTTTCCGCCACAGGTCAGGTCGCCGGTGGCGCCAACCTGATTGCGTTCACCACAGGTCGAGGATCGGCCTATGGCTGTGCCCCTGCCCCATCAATCAAGCTGGCCACCAATAGCGCCTTGTGGGCTCGTCAGCGAGAAGACATGGACATCAACTGCGGCGAAATAGCCGAAGACACGTTGACCATCGAAGAGTGCGGTGCGGCGATCTTTGCAACGATGCTGCGCATTGCCTCGGGTGAACGCAGCATGAGTGAACAACACGGATACGGACAAAATGAGTTCGTACCCTGGCAGATCGGCGCCGTCACCTGACTCCCAGTCTTGGGAACGCCTCGCCCAGCTATCTATTGCATCTACAACCTGGAGACAACGATGTCCCTCATCACCGGCCAGAATTTTATCGGCGGCCAGCGTAGCGCCGCCGGCGCCATTATCGTCAAGAGCGTGGATGCCAGCACGGGTGAACCCTTGCCCTATGCCTTTCACCAGGCGACTACCCAAGAAATCGAAGACGCGGCTCATGCAGCCTTCAATGCTTTTTCCAGCTACCGCACCCTGAGCGCAAGTAAACGGGCTGATTTCCTCGACGCCATTGCTGACGAGCTGGAGGCTTTGGACGACGAATTCATTGCTCTGGTTTGCCGTGAAACAGCCTTGCCTGTAGCTCGTATCCAGGGTGAACGGGCCCGTACCAGTGGTCAAATGCGTCTGTTTGCCAACGTACTGCGGCGTGGCGACTTCTATGGCGCTCGCATTGATCGGGCGTTACCACTTCGCAAGCCGATGCCACGCCCCGACCTTCGTCAGTACCGCACGGCAATCGGTCCGGTCGCGGTGTTTGGTGCCAGTAATTTTCCATTGGCTTTCTCCACGGCGGGCGGTGATACCGCCTCCGCGCTGGCGGCTGGCTGTCCGGTGATATTCAAAGCCCACAGCGGCCACATGGCCACCGCAGAACAGGTCGCCAACGCAATTATCCGCGCGGCCGAGCGCAGCGGCATGCCCGCCGGTGTCTTCAACATGATTTATGGCAGTGGCGTAGGCGAAGCTTTGGTAAAACACCCGCTCATCAAAGGCGTTGGTTTCACCGGTTCGCTCAAGGGTGGTCGAGCATTGTGTGATATGGCCGCCGCCCGCCCCGAGCCCATTCCAGTATTCGCCGAAATGTCGAGCATCAACCCGGTAGTGATCCTGCCCGAGGCACTCTCGCGTCGCGCCGACAGTATCGCTCAGGATCTTGCCGCCTCGGTGGTTCAGGGCTGCGGGCAGTTTTGCACCAATCCCGGGCTGGTGGTTGGCATTCATTCGGATGCTTTCACCGCTTTTCAGGACAGCGTGGCAGCGTTGATGAATGATCAACCGGCACAAACGATGCTCAACGCAGGCACTCTGCGCAGCTACGCCTCAGGCTTGCAGAACCTGCACGCACACCCCGGCATCGTGCACCTGGCTGGCAGCGCGCAACAGGGTCAACAGGCCCAGCCACAATTGTTCAAAGCCGACGTAGCGTTGCTGCTCAATGGCGACAAGGTGCTTCAGGAAGAGATCTTCGGCCCCACATCTATCTTCATCGAGGTCACTGACCAGACACAACTCAGCGCCGCCATCAAAGCCCTTCACGGCCAATTGACCGCGACCTTGATTGGTGAGCCAGAAGACCTGAGCCAATTCGCAGAGTTGACGGTTCTACTGGAAATGAAGGTAGGCCGTATCCTCATTAATGGCTACCCAACAGGCGTCGAGGTCTGCGATTCAATGGTTCACGGCGGCCCTTATCCCGCGACGTCCGACAGTCGCGGCACCTCGGTGGGCACATTGGCCATTGATCGCTTCCTGAGACCCGTCTGCTTTCAAAACTACCCCGATGCGTTGCTACCCGATGCTCTCAAGAACGCCAATCCGTTGAACATTTTCAGACTGGTGGACGGGCATCCTTCCCGAGACAGCTTGTAAAAGTACAGGCCTGCTAACAGACCTATAGACCACTTCAAAGGCAGCCGACAGGTGGACGAGTTTTGTCCTCCTGTCAGGTTGCTGTGCGCGGCTGAAACGTGCTGCTTCGCCCATTGGCGAGCCCAGAATTACGAGATTCGTTGCATGAATCCTGGCCGAATTTATCCTTGGGCTGATCCAGTAACTACTCCTTGACAGCAGCTTCCAAAAAGTAACAACATTACTAATGGAACATGGTTACAACAATAAAAATCCAAAAGACGGAGACACGTCATGAGTCAAAGCACACTGGTTGAGTCTCATTCCAAACGGCAGTCGAAGAAAGCCGCTGCCAGCGGCTGGATCGGGTCGGCTCTGGAGTATTACGACTTTTTCATTTACGCCACTGCGGCTGCCTTGCTTTTCCCGCAGTTGTTCTTCCCGTCAGATAACCCCACGGTTGGCATCATCATTTCGCTGGCCAGCTTTGGCGTAGGTTATATAGCCCGACCTATAGGTGCTGTGGTCTTGGGGCACCTGGGCGATCGACATGGCCGCAAGACCGTACTGGTCTACTGCATGTTCCTGATGGGCTTCTCAACCATCTGCATTGGTCTGCTTCCTACCTACCAGCAGATTGGTATATGGGCCCCTGCTCTACTGATACTGCTGCGTCTGATTCAAGGATTTGCCGTCGCTGGAGAGATGTCCTGCGCAAGTTCCATGATCCTGGAGCATGCTCCGGATGGACGTCGAGGTTACTTCGCAAGTTTTACGCTCCAGGGTGTGCAGGCCGGCCAGCTCCTCGCCGCTGCGGTTTTCCTGCCCCTTGCCCAGTTCATGCCCGCTGATCAATTTGCTGCCTGGGGCTGGCGAATTCCATTTCTGCTCAGCGCCGTGGTGCTCGTCGCCGGATGGATCATTCGGCGTGAAGTTCATGAAGCCCCAGTATTCGTCGAAGCCGTGACCCAAGGTGAGACCCGCAAATTACCAGTGGTCGAAGTGGTCACGCAGAACTGGAGAGATGTGTTACGCGTGATTTGCATGGCGCTTTCTGGAGTGCTTGCAATTGTCGCCTCCGTATTCGGCGCCACCTATGCAGTCCAGCCGGCCTACGGCATCGGCTTTCCTGCAGGCGTGTTCATGTGGGTGCCGGTGCTGGGCAATTTGTGCGCAGTCATCCTTATCCCCTTCGTAGGTAGGCTCTCGGACAGGATTGGTCGCCGCCCTCCGATCATTGTGGGTGTACTTTGCGGCGGATTGCTGTCATTTGCGTATCTCTATGCGATCAGTATTCACCAGATATGGCTTTCTTTATTTCTATCGGTACTCATGTGGGGTGTGGCTTACCAAGGTTTCAATGGTGTATTCCCGAGTTTGTTCCCTGAGCTATTCCGCACACGGGTCCGGGTAACTGGCATGGCAATTGGCCAAAATATAGGGGTGGCCTGCACAGGTTTCCTACCGGCCCTCTTCGTATCGATTGCACCTCCCGGCAGTGAAAATATCCCTCTCAAAATCGGTGCGTTGACGTTTGGTATCTGCGTCATCTCTGCGATTGCGGCCTTTACTACGCGCGAAACATTCCGGATTCGCCTGCAGGACCTGGGTGACCCCAATGCGGTCCCAATGTCGAAAGAGGAATACGAACGGGTGCAGGAGCAATCCAACGCAAAATCCGAAAGTAGCGAAGTCCAGCCATTGCCAGCGACTCGTTCCTGATGGCCCGTCTTGATACTCCCAGTGCGCTGTTCAATTTCTCTGCTCAGCGCTCAGAGTATTAGGGCGGCAACTATTACGGCATGAACTATGCGCACCTTGTCAGTAGTGGGTTCCGGCATGCCTTCTACTGATAATTGCTCGCCACTCTAACAACAGTAGGTTGACATGCATTCAGGTATTACCGGCAGCACTCGCATATACGGATTAATGGGTGCCCCGCTAAAGAGCGCCAAATCCCCGATGCTGCTGAACAAATTGTTTGCCGAAGCGCAGGCTAACGCCGTCTGCATTCCGCTGGAGGTCGGTCAGGGAGACCTGGTTGACTTTGTGAAAGGCATACGAGCCGTGAGCAACATGGCCGGGCTCCTGATCACCATGCCGCACAAGCAAAGCATGCTTGAAATGGTGAACGTCCTTGACCCCACCGCGCGTCAGGTCGGCGCAATCAATGTCATTCGTTGCGAAGCAAACGGGCGTTGGGTCGGCGCAGTATTCGATGGCTTAGGCTGTGTCCTTGGCATGCAGTGGGAAGGCCACGATCCAGCGAACAAAAACGTTCTTCTGGTCGGTGCCGGAGGCGCAGGCAGAGCGATAGCGTTTGCCGTCGCATCGGCGGGCGCCCGATCACTTACCATCTCCGATGTAGACGACAACCGCGCCCGGGACTTGGCAAAAGCCGTTGCTGACGACACAGGTTGCAGCACGCGCTCCGGTCCACCCGACCCACATGGGTATGAAATCGTGATCAATGCCACGCCCCTCGGCATGAGCAAGACCGACCCCATGCCAGTGGATCCCGAGCGGCTTGAGCCTGGCACCCTCGTTGTGGACATCATCAACTCTCCGGACCCGACAGCGCTTTGCGATGCGGCGCGTAAAAGAGGCTGTCTCACCCAGGATGGAAGCCCGATGCACAAAGGTCAGGCGTTGCTTGCCCTGCGTTTTCTCGGGTTCGATTACCAACCTGAAAAAATGACAGCTGCCGACGCCGAACTACTGCTGCCGTCGGCAGGTGATGCCGGCCGATAACGCAGAAGCGCGTCAACCAAAGCGGGAAAATAACCCGTTGTCTTCAAATCGAACAAAGGGAAAGACCATGAATAATTACAAGACTGCTGGACTCTATAAGGCGAGGCTATTCAACCTGGGCATTTCCTGTACCAGATGCCTGCCCGTGCACCGCGCCCGGAGTGAGTTCGTATGAAAGTTGCCTTGCTGGAAGTCAGCCATTGGCATGTGCCGCTTTATTTAAATGCTCTTGAGGCCAATGGGATCGAGGTGGTGGCCGTATCGGATTCAGAACACGTGAAGGGCGAAGCGATTGCCCAACGATTTAAATGCTCTTTATATAGCTCGCCCTACGAGTTGCTTGAGCGCGAAGAAGTTGATTTTGCTTTTGTGTTCGGTAGGCATTCGGAAATGCCGTCGCTGGCAGAGGCCGTGATCGCACGCAACATCCCCTTCGCCCTGGAAAAGCCCTGTGGCATCAACATGGCACAGGTCACACGGCTACGTGAACTGGCCGAACACGCCAATCTTTACTGCGCGGTACCGCTGATCTTCCGCATGAGTGAACTTCTGAGCGCACTGCAAGATGCCGAGGGCCGCCTGGCAACAGACTTCAACTACATGTCTTTCCGTTTCATCGTAGGTCCGCCCGCTCGATATGAAACAGCTGGCTCAGCGTGGGCCATCGATCCGGTTTTTTCAGGCGGCGGATCCACGATCAACGTGGCTACGCATTTCATTGATCTCTTCAGGCTACTGACCGGCAAGGAAGTTGCGCGCGTTTCAGCCGTCATGAATTCACTCACCCATCGGGGCGCCGTCGAAGACTATTCGTTGTTGACCCTGCAGACTGAAGATGGCGTCATCGGTGTTGTGGAAACGGGATACAGCTTCCCCAGTACCGCCGACGAACAGCGCGAGTTCTCCTTCACTCTTTCGTCCGATCACATGTATGCCAAATCCGGTCCCGACCGAATCGAAATCAGAGATCGACAGAATCTGTCTGCCGGCACTCGAAGCCGCCGACTACAATTGGACACCGACGTCTATTACCCCCTGTTCGTCAAGCAGGTGCTTACTGAATGCCGCAAAGGGGCCAAGCCAATTGCATCGTTACGCGACGCCGAGGCAATCATGCAGGTCATGGACGCGGCCTATGCCTCAGCTCGGCAAGGAGGTGTGCTTTTGACACTCACATCGACTCGGGATTGACTCGCTCCGCAGGGCAAGCTGGTAGAGACCGGATCGCTCGGACAAATACTTGACCACCCCGAGCACCCTTATACGCAAAGCCTTACGAGGCGGACTGATACCTAAGTCAATCAGCTGGATTGTAAAGCGTGAATGACAATACACGGCGACAGGTGTCACTGATCTCTAGACGATCTACCCGATCAGATCTACCGCGCGGTACAAACTCTTTGGCATAGAGCACACCGCGTGGAAGACCATTTGCCGCTACCTGATCGCCCTTGCGCTGTTCTTTATACGGGGCAGTCTTGTGAAACAAACGCGAATGAGCTGAGACCTTTTGGTTTTAGTATCCCTAATAAGCAACAGCGGGAGAATCAGCATTCACATCAAAGGTCGCATCGCGCTGATGTACGGCGCCAACCGTGCCTCGAAGAAGTTTCCTTGCATCACAAAAGGCGCGCCCCCGCCGCTAAGCTGAACCAATATGGCTTACGCTGTCATCAAAACTGCGTCGGCAACCCAATCACGCTCATTGAGGCCTGGCGCAGTGCTTCGGACCGAGTTGGGTGGGCGTGACTGATCAGTCCGATGTCTTCAGAAGAGGCAGAAAACTCCATGGCGACGCAAAATTCGGCGATCATTTCGCTTACATTCGGCCCTACCAGATGCACACCAAGGATTTCGTCTGTTCGCTCATCGGCCAGAACTTTGGCGAAGCCATCAGTCTCGTGATTGACCTTTGAGCGACTGTTGGCGCTGAACGGGAATTTCCCAATCTTGTAGGGGCGGCCATCCGCCTTGAGTTGCTCTTCAGTCTTGCCAACGCTCGCTAATTCCGGTCGAGTATAGATCACGTTGGGGATCAGATTGTAATTCACCTCACCGGCCTTGCCGACGATGCGTCCCACACATGCAGTGGCTTCGTCCTCGGCCTTGTGCGCAAGCATCGGGCCGGAAGTGACGTCACCGATCACCCAAACATGCTCTGCCGCCGTACGATGAGTTTTGTTTTCAAGCATGCCCCGCTTGTCGACCGTGAGGCCGATCGTTTCCAGCCCTAGCCCCTTGGTATAGGGCCGGCGGCCAATGGACACCAGCACGTAGTCGGCCTCGATCAGCTCGGCGTCGCCACCGTCTGCGGGTTCTACGCTGAGGTTTACACCGTGATCCGACGTGGTTGCGGTGGTGACTTTCGAGCGGAATTTGAACGTGATGCCCTGGCGGGAAAGTGAGCGTTGCAGTGTCTTCCCTGTCTCCAGATCTGTCCCGTGGGCGACGTGATCAAGGTATTCCACCACCGTGACTTTAGCGCCTAGACGCCGCCACACCGAGCCCAATTCCAGCCCAATAACGCCCGCGCCGATGACCACCAAATGCTTGGGAACTTCGGTCAGAGATAATGCCCCCGTGGAGTCCAAAATTCGCTTATTGTCTATGTCCACACCTGGCAGCGGCGTTGGCTCTGACCCGGTGGCGATGATGATGTCCTTGGCGTGCAGTTCGGTTTCCACACCCTGGGCATCGGTGACGATGACTTTGCCTGGCCCCGCAATGCGGCCCCAGCCTTTGATCCATTGCGCTTTGTACTTGCGAAAGAGGAACTCGATGCCCTTCGTCAGGGTAGTTACGCTGTCGCCCTTCTGTTTCATCATCTGCGCAAGGTTGAGCGTGGGAGTGACTTCAATACCGAGCTTGGCAAATTCTTCACCCACTGCTGACTCGTAGAGCTCCGACGCGTGCAACAGCGCTTTTGAAGGAATGCAGCCTACGTTCAGGCAGGTGCCGCCCAGCGTTTCCCTGCCTTCAATACAGGCCACGCTCAGCCCCATCTGACCGGCCCGAATAGCAGCGTTATAGCCGCCGGGACCACCTCCAATAATTACCACGTCATAAATGCTCATAGCTTTACCTCTCAACAAGTGGGTTATAGTTTTTTCTGTAGGCACGCCCGAGGATGACGATGGTCGCGATGCTGTTTCAGGCAATCCGCTAGCAGCGCTTAGCAGTGGTCAGCATGCTGTCTAGAAATATCAGTCCAATTGATCCAGTAAAGCACTCTCAACCTCCTGCACCCATGGCTCGGCCCCGAACGTCCGACGCAGAAGCGCTGTTCCCAGCATTGCAGAGAAGTGGACCAGTCCCTGCTCCCTCGTCCTCCCAGGGTCCGACGCCTGGGCGACACTCAGTAGAGTGTCAAACAAAAACCTTGTCCCTTCTCGATAGGATTGCGAAAGCAATTGCTCGGGGGACGCACCCACCGCGTCATGACTGAATGCAACGATTGCACACCGGCCCTCTTCCGCAGAAGCGAGGTACTGGGTGATCAAATATCGATAGGGGTTTTCAGCGGTCAGCCCAGCCCGTGTGGCTTGCGCCTCCCATATACGTTGAGTTTTACGAAACGAAAGGCTGCAGACTTCAGCCGCAAGCATTTCCTTGGAGCTGAAGTACTTATAGAACCCTCCATTGGTCATGCCTATCTCAGCCATGATCTTGGCAATGCTGACTTCGTTTACACCAAATTTTAAAAACAACCTGGCCGCTGCGTCCAAAATCAGAGCGCGCGTCGTATCTGCCTTGCTGCCTTTACACCGACTCATCTCTTCCTCCTGGGCACAACTGCCATCACTCTCCAGACTCAGGCGCCCAGCGACGGAACAGCACGCTCGCGTTAACGCCACCAAAACCGAACCCATTTGACAGTGCGTGCGTGATGGCCACCTCCCGGGACTTGTGGCTTATCAAGTCAAGCCCAGCAGCCGCCTCATCGGCATGATTCAGGTTGAGCGTGGGAGGCACGATCTGGTCACGAAGCGCCAATATGGTAAAGATCGCCTCGATGCCGCCGGCCGCGCCCAGAAGATGCCCGGTGGCAGACTTGGTCGAGGTGATTGCCACGCCAGAGCCACTCCCGAACAACGAGCGAATGGCGGCCAACTCTCCCTTGTCACCGACCTGTGTGGAGGTCGCGTGTGCGTTGATGTGTTGAACATCCAAGGGGCTGACAGCAGCCTGACGCAGTGCCTGCTCCATGGCGCGCCGTGCGCCGCTGCCGTCCTCGGGGCCTGCGGTCAGGTGATAGGCATCCGCGCTGGTGCCATAACCCACCAGCTCGGCCAGTGGCGTGGCGCCACGCGCGAGGGCATGCTCCAGTGACTCGATCACCAGCAACCCCGCGCCTTCGGACATCACGAAGCCATCGCGATCCCGATCAAACGGCCGTGAAGCCTGCTGCGGGTGCTCGGCAAAACCGGTGGATAGCGCACGGGCCGCGGCAAAACAGCCCAGGGTCACACGGTCGATCGCCGCTTCGGTACCGCCGCATAGGGCGATGTCCGCCTCGCCACTTCTGATGAGCCTGGCCGCATCGCCGATAGCCTGTACGCCGGCGGCACAGGCCGTCACCGGGGCGCCGAGCGGTCCTTTGAAACCGTGCCGGATGGAAACGTGCCCCGCCGCCATGTTGGCGAGAAAAGACGGCGCGGTGAATGGCGATAATCTGCGCGGGCCACGTGTATCGGTGGTTCGCACAGCATCGGCAATCACACCAAACCCGCCCACGCCAGAGGCAATGATCGTCGCGGTCCTTTCCTGGTCTGCATCCTCGGTCGGGTGCCAGCCTGCCTGCTCAAGCGCCTCATGCGCCGCCACAAGGGCAAACTCGATGAAGCGGTCCATCTTCTTGCGGTCCTTGGCCGAAATGATGCGTTCCGGGTCATACCCTGCGATAGCGTCTTCCGCCAGTGACGGCACCTGGCCGCCGACTGCAACACCCGTCCCCTCGGTCACCTCGGCCGGTAACTGGCGGATGCCCGAACGCCCAGCCAACAAGCGCTTCCAGACTTCCTCAACGCCACACCCCAGCGGTCCGACCATGCCGACGCCCGTGACGACGATTCGCTTTTGACCGTTGAGATTATTCATTGAGCCCTCTTCATTTATCAGTCGAAAGTGCTTGGGTGGGTTTCGCCGTATGCGTGCTGCTTTCAGACTCAGGACGGATCTTGAACCAGATGGAATACATCGCGGGCAGGAATACCAGCGTCACAATGGTTCCGACAAACGTGCCTCCGATCAGGGTGTAGGCCAGTGTCCCCCAGAAGACCGAATGGGTCAGCGGGATGAACGCCAGGATTGCCGCCATCGCTGTCAGCAAGACCGGGCGGGCCCGCTGTACCGTGGCTTCGACCACCGCATGGAAAGGGTCCAGCCCTTCTTGTTCGTTGTGGTGGATTTGCCCGATCAGAATCAGCGTATTGCGCATCAGGATGCCCGAGAGCGCGATCAGCCCGACCAGCGCGTTGATACCAAAGGGTTGTTGAAACAGTAACAAGGTCGGCACCACACCCATCAAACCCAGCGGTGAGGTGAGAAACACCATGATCATCGCGGAGATTGAGCGGACCTGCAGAATGATGACCAGCAACGTCATGGCAATCATGATCGGGAATAGCGGCAACATTGCTTTACCGGCCTTGCCCGACTCCTCGATTGCACCCGCTTGCTCGATCCGATAGCCATCCGGCAGTTTGTCGATGATCGGCTGGAGTTCCTTCACAATCACACTCGACACATCCGGCGGCTGCAGATCCTCGGCAATATCGCCGCGTACGGTGATGGTCGGCGTACGGTCACGACGGCGCAGGATCGGGTCCTCCATGCGTACGTCGACTTGCCCGACCTGCGACAATGGAATCCGCTGACCCGCCGTGCCGACCAGGGTAAAGCCTTCGATTTTGGCGGGATCAAGACGGATATCACCTGCCGCGCGCCCGACCACCTGCACCGAACGAATGTCCTCGCGCACCGCCGTGATCGGTACGCCCGCCAGCAGGAACTGCAGTTGCTGTGCCACCGCGCTTGAGGTCAAACCCACGGCCTGCAAACGATCCTGATCCAGCGTGAAATGCAAGGTCGGCGTGAGCGGGCCCCAGTCGGTATTGACGGTTCTCATCATCGGACTGGCCTGCAACACGTCCTGCACCTGGCCGGCGATTTCGCGAAGTTTTACCGGGTCAGGCCCCATCACTCGATACGCAACCGGAAATGGCGAGTACGGACCAAACACCAGTTGCGTGACCCTGACCCGCGCTTCTGGCGCAAGGCCTTCGGCAGCCGCCTCGCGCAGACGCAACTTGAGGGTCTCACGAGCCTCCTGGCTGTCCGTCAGCACCACGATTTTGGCGAATGACGGATCCGGCAGTTCCGGTGCCATCGCCAGATAAAAGCGCGGCGCACCTTGACCGATGTAGGCCGTGACGATTTTTGCTTCATCCTGCTGCTGCAACCAGGCTTCTATCTTGGCGGTGGTGGCGCTGGTTTGCTCAATGGAGGTTCCATAGGGCATTTGCACTTCAATCAGTACTTCAGGACGATCCGAGGTCGGGAAGAATTGTTTCTTGACCAGGCCCATGCCCAGGATCGACACAACAAACAAAACGATCACAGTGCCAGCCACCAGCCATTTACGCGCAATGACTTGCGTCAACACCCGTCGGAAACGGTTGTAATGATGGGTATTGTAGATAGCAGCATGGCCACCTTCGACCGTCTTGATGTCCGGCAACATCTTGACTCCTAGGTACGGGGTAAAAGCTACCGCGACCACCCAAGAGGCAATAAGGGCAATGCCCACGATCCAGAACATGTTGCTGGTGTACTCACCGGCTGAAGACTGCGCGAAGCCATTGGGCATAAAGCCGATAGCCGTCACCAGGGTACCGGAAAGCATCGGCGCGGCCGTATGACTCCAGGCATACGCGGAGGCCTTGATGCGGTCGTAGCCCTCTTCCATCTTCACCACCATCATTTCGATAGCGATGATGGCGTCGTCCACCAGCAGGCCGAGCGCCAGGATCAATGAGCCAAGGGTAATCCGGTCAAAGTTCTTCCCCGTGGCCTCCATCACCACAAACACCACGGCCAGCGTCAACGGCACAGCGGCCGCCACCACAACGCCGACACGCCAGCCCATGCTGAGAAAGCACACCAGCATCACCACGAGCAGTGCGACGAAGAACTTGACCATGAACTCGCCGACGGCCGAATCGATATTCACCGCTTGATCGGTGACTTTGGTAAGCGCCATGCCCAGCGGCATGCCCTGGTTGATCTTGACCGTCTCCGCATCCAGCGCCTTGCCGAGGTCCAGCCCGTTCCAGCCCTCGCGCATCACGATCCCCAGCAGCAGCGCATCTTCACCGTTGCTACGCACGAGAAAGGTTTTGGGATCTTCGTAACCACGTTCGATCGTCGCCACATCAGAGAGCTTGAGCGTGCGTCCCTGGAGCGTAATAGGCGTGTCGCGAATTTTCTGCAGCTTATCGAAGGCGCCATCCAGGCGCAGGAAGACTTCGGGGCCTTGGGTTTCAATGGAACCTGCGGGCGTGAGCACATTTTGATTGTTAAGCGCGGCAAAAATGTCCTGAGGCGATACGCCCAGGGTGGCCAGGCGATCATGGGAAAACGAGATAAAGATACGTTCGGGCTGCTCCCCGATGATATTGACCTTCTTCACACCCGGCACATGCAACAGGCGCTGGCGAAGGGACTCGGCATCACGCACCAACAGGCGCTGTGGCTCACCTTTGGCCTTTAGGGCAAACAGGGCGAATGTGACGTCCGCGAATTCGTCGTTGACCATCGGCCCGATGACACCGGCAGGCAGCTTGATCGCCTCATCATCGAGCTTTTTACGCGCCTGATAGAACTCCTCCTGCACCTGCGACGGCGGCGTGCTATCGAGCAATGACAGCATCGTGAACGCCAGGCCTGGGCGGGTATAGGTTTCCGAGCGGTCGTACCACTTCAGTTCCTGCAAGCGTTTTTCAAGGGGTTCTGCGACCTGATCCTGCATCTCCTGAGCAGTAGCTCCTGGCCAGGCTGTGATCACCGTCATCTGCTTGACCGTAAACGGAGGATCCTCCGCGCGCCCAAGCTGGAAGAACGAAAGAATACCCGCGACGGCAATCAGGAAGATCAAAAATACCGTGATCGAGCGCTCGCGTACTGCGAGCGCCGAAAGGTTGAATCGACCTTCGCTCATGGTTGAGTCCCCGTAACCTTGGCGTCACCCTGTTGAGCAAGCCGCACCTCTTCGCCATCGCGCAGCAGGTGTGCGCCCAAGGCGACGACAGGCTCGCCTTCCTTGAGGTCGCCTGCGACCCGCGCCGAGTCGTCGCTTAAACCCAGGACCTGCACGGGCCGCCAGCTCACTTTCGCAGGTATCCCGGCGATGACCCACACTCCTGCCCCTTTACCTGGGTTGTAAATGGCCGCGATGGGCACTTGCAACACTGGCCCCTGCGCCGCATTTTCGGCAATCCTGAGGGTGACGGTCGAACCAATCGGTGCATTCGCCAGCGCGCCCTCCAGCACATACCGCGCCTCGAAGGTGCGGGTCATATGGTCCGCCGAGTCCGACAGTAGCCTGAGCTTTGCGGTAACAGCACCGGTGGTGTTGCCGTAAAGTGTCGCCTGGGCGGTCGACCCTGCTGCCGGGCGTAACGTTTCAGGCAAGTGCACGATAGCCTCGCGCTGCCCTGCCCTTGCCAGCCGAACCACCGGCTGCCCCGGACTGACGACTTGCCCAGGCTCAGCGAGCGTCTCCACCACGACGCCGTCGGTATCCGCCACCAGCACCGCATAACCCGACGCATTGCGTGCCACGTCAGCCTGCGCTTGCGCGGAGCCCAGTTGCGCCCTTGCGGTATCCGCCGCCGCTTTGATCTGGTCATAAGCCGATGCGGAGACCGCGCCGGCAGCGACCAGGTCACGGTATCGCGCCTCGTCATCCGCGGTCTGTTTGGCTCGGGCCCGAGCGGCTGTGACCGACTCCTGCTGTGCATGCGCCTGTAAACCCAGGTCAACCGGGTCGAGGCGCATGAGCGGCTGGCCACGCTTGACGGTCTGACCGGTGTCAACCAGACGCTCAAGGATCTTGCCGGACACCCGAAAACCCAAATCGCCCTGAGTACGGGCAGCGACCACCCCGGTGAATGAACGCGAGATCGCGGAGGAACCCTGAACGTCTGCAGACCTCACCAGCGGGACTTGCGTGCGCGGATCTTGAGCGGTGGATGACTCACCGCATGCCGTCAGGACAAGAGGCAACAAGCAAGCGGCAATAGGGACAGGTCGAAGCAAGCGCATAGATTCCCTTGATTCAGTAATAGGATGAAAATCATATTTTTAGACCGGTGACTTTTTTTGTCAATGGTCACGACCTAATTTATCAGTTAGAGTCACCGGCGTGCTCATCAGCAATTTGTTCTTTCCTTAATAATAGTTAGAGACAAATTCCACCCAATATGTAGGCCATTTGAACCGTAGCTGATAACGAAAATTGACAGATAGTGACCTTTAAGTAATATGGTCACGCTCATGATTTATCAAAGGAACCTCAATGCCCCTCTTTCACCCCCTTGCTCTACTGGTGAGCGCCGGCCTGTTAGCAGGTTGCGCGGTCGGTCCGGACTATCAGCGTCCCGACGCGCCGCTTTCCGCTGGATACATGGGCCAGGCCGCCGTTGAACAACGGCCTGGTGCGCCGCGGGCGAGTCTTGTCGCGTGGTGGGAAGGCTTTGGTGATCCACAGTTGGCCGACTTCGTCGCTAAAGCGCTTGCGCAGAACCTGGACCTGGCACAAGCGACGGCGCGCGTCACGCAAGCGCGCGCAGGACTGGGCGCCGCCAATGCCGCTTTGCTGCCCTCGGGTAACATCAGTGGCCAGGCGGCGCGTTCCTATCAGTCAATCGAGACGCCACTGGGCCAAGTGTTGAATTCAACCCCTGGCTTTGATCGATACGGCAGTTCCTACGAGCTCAACCTTGATGCGAGCTGGGAGGTGGATGTATTTGGCGGCCTGCGACGCGGACGCGAGGCCGCACTGGCCGAGTACCAGGCCTCCGAGGCTGGCGCTGCCGCCACGCGCCTGGCCATCGCTGCGCAGACGGCTGATATCTACATCGCGGTTCGTGGATTGCAGGCCCGGCTGGAGATCGCCAACCGACAAGTCAAAACGCAGCAGCAACTGTTGGAAAAAGTCCAACTGCTCTATGGCAAAGGCCTCGCCGCCAGCTATGAGGTTCGCCAGACGGAGGGCGCGCTGTCGCAAGTCCAGGCGACAGTACCCGCCCTGCAAAACGGCCTGGATGCCGCCATGAACGCGCTCGATGTGATCCTCGGCACACCCCCAGGCACGCATCGAATGCAATTGGCGAGTCAGGGCAAGATTCCCCTGGCACCACAATTGAATGACACGGGAACACCCGCCGATTTGCTGCGCCGCCGGCCGGATCTGATTGTGGCTGAGCGCCGGCTTGCGGCCTCCAACGCACGCATTGGTGAAGCCACCGCCGAGTACTACCCGAAGTTTTCACTGAGCGCATTGCTCGGCAGCGCCACGGCCGTATCCGGCGGCAACCTGTTTACCGGCGGTGCCAGCCAGTCGGCAGGCGTCCTGGGCCTGCGCTGGAGGCTCTTCGACTTCGGTCGTATAAACGCACAGATTGACCAGGCAAAGGGGCAGGAAGCCGAAGCCCTGGCCGCTTACCGCCAATCTGTCCTGCGCGCCACGGAGGATGTCGAAAACGCCTTCTCCGCCCTGGTGAACCGGGAAGTTCAGGCAACCACTCTCACCACAGGCGAGGAAGCCCTGACGCAGGCCCGCCAATCGTCGTTCACAGCCTATGAAAAGGGCACAGCCAGCCTGATCGATGTGCTGCATGCCGACGAGACTCTGCTGCGGTCTTCCGATGCACGCGTGCAAGCTCGAACAGAATCGGCTCGGGCGGCGGTCGCGGCATTCAGAGCGCTCGGCGGTGGATGGCAAGCGCCTGAACCTCGGCCTGTGGCGACTCGATAACCAGCCAAGCCTGCTCTGGCAGCCCGTGGGAATAGCACAGAGCGGCGAGTTGCCGAACAACACAACAGCAATACGTCGGAGAATATTACTATGCAGTCGAGCAATAATTCCTGGGTACTCATTACCGGCGCATCAAGCGGTTTCGGCAAAGAGTTTGCGCAACAGTATGCTGCAGAAGGAAGATCACTGATCCTGGTTGCGCGCAGGCTGAATGAGCTTGAAACGCTCGCTGATGAGTTGCGCGCACGTTACACCGTCGATGTGTTGGTGCAACAAGCGGACCTGTCATCCATTAATGTAATTATCGATTTGCATCGATCTCTGCATGACCGCAACATTGTCGTCGACACACTGATCAACAACGCGGGCTATGGCTTACAGGGCGCATTCCTGGACGAACCTCTGGAAAACTCCTTGGCTATGATCGACTTGGATATCGCCAGCCTGACCGCCATGACTCGCCTCTTTGCTGCAGATATGAGAGCACGGCGCAAAGGGCATATTTTGATGGTTGCCAGTCTGCTGTCTTACCAAGGCGTTAAAAATTTTGCCGTTTACTCTGCCGCTAAGGCGTATGTGCTTAGATTTTCCGATGCACTGCATCGCGAACTCAAACGTGACGGCGTCATCGTTACTGCGCTTTGCCCAGGCATGTCTGATACCGGCTTTGCAGCAAGTGCCAAACAAACGATTACCCCGATTCTGAAAAGGGTGATGATGCAACCTCGGCCCGTGGTGCAAGCAGGAATCCGCGCACTGCAAGCGGGACGAATGAGCGTCGTGCCGGGTTTCGGCAATAAGGCCATCAGCGTCCTGACCTGGGCCACACCTCGCCGGTTTCACCAGAGGCTTATGGAACATGTAATGGGCGTCTGAGCGCGTGATAAAAAATCGCCTTCCCAACGGAAAGCGTTGGGAATGTTCTAAACGGCCGGAAGTGATGCGCGACTCCCGGCCGACGCGTGGAACGGGAGCCAATCAGAACCGATAACTGACAGAGGCGCCAAGACCGCTCGCGCTGTTTTTATACTTGGAACTGTATGCGCCCCTGGTCGCGGAGACGTGGTTGACCTGAACACTCTCTTCCCACAGATAAGAGTAGGCAACATCAATCGTGAAGTTATCTGCCGGGGTCCAGCCTGCGCCCACGCTGAACACTTTCCGGTCGCCCGTAGGAATGCGCGGCCCTCGATCGGTATTATTGGTTGGCGACTGATCGACCGAGAAGCCAGAACGAAGCACCCACTGGTCGTTGAGCTTATACGCCGCACCGACCGCGTGAGCCCACGTATCATGCCAATTCTGCTCTTCGACGACGGAACCCAGTTGAGCATTCAGCAAAGGGGGCAACCCCTTGGTCTCGCTGGTCAATTCCTTGAAGCGACTCCACCGAGTCCAGGTACTTCCCACGTAGAGGGTCCAATCATCATCCAGTTGATGAGTCAACGACATGTCGACTGATTCTGGCGTATCCACTTCCAGCGAAGCGTCATAGCTACGACCACTCACCCCTAACACGCTAAAGAGACCGCCAGTGACCTTGGTCTTCGCATCCAGGCGGTAGCTGACCTTGGAGTGGTAAGTCATCCCCAGGCGGGTTCGGTCTGTAGGCTGCACCAAAATACCGACGTTGAAACCCAGAGCCGTGTCATCCCCAGTGCTTTTGAGTTTGCCGTCATTGCGGCCTGGGCTCAGCGGATTGGGCACCATGCCGGACAACTCGCCGCTGATGCGGTTGATGGTAGGACCAAACCCGATCGATACTTTATCGTTAAAGGCATAGCTGACCGTGGGCTGAAACGTAAGGGTCGTGACTTCACTTTTGTTGGCATAGTAACGGCCAGCAAAATCGCTGCCGTAATCGGTCATCAGACCAAACGGCACATAGAACCCCACACCGAGTGCCCAATGCTCATCAATAGGCTTGACGTAGTACCCCATCGGTACCGTGGTCACTGGCACCATGTCGCCGTCTTTCTGACCGCCGAATGTACTGCGCGTCTGGCTTATATCCGACTTTGCGAAAAGCGTCGCGCCGCCCACGCTGACCTGCTCGCTTTTCAAACGAGCCATACCCGCCGGATTACCGAAGACCGTGCTCGCATCTTCAGCCGAAGAAGAGCGACCAGCAAATCCGGAGCCCATCCCGCTGATGCTTTGTTCGTTGAGCGCAAAACCGCTCGCCAGCACATTAGAAGAAGCAAGCACGACAGCCAGTCCAAGTGGACGTTTGAGCGAGTCTTTTTTCATTATTGGAACTCTTCGTGACCACCGGAAAGAACCGGTTAGCAGTAGTTTTTTATGGGTTTCAGTTCGTTTGCATCGCTTAAAAAGGCCACAGTCCGGCGCGCCCAAAGAACCCGGCGATCACCGCGCAAGTAACAGAGCGGCGCTGAACCATGGCAATGCAGACAAAACTGAGGTGCCATGTTTATTCATGTGACCATTTATGTCAATGGTCACATTTCAGGCAAAACGTGTACGCCACTGCTCGATGCAATGGCTGGAACTGAAAAGGTATTTTTTTCGACGCTCACGCGAAGGCTGCGCAGAATGCGCAGCCTGGAATCACGGCATGAGGCTGCGCAATATCAGGTTTGAGGTGAGCGTGGGTGCTGTCTCAACGAAGTCGAGATTGTATTGCAGCAGCAAAGGGTTGACGAAAGGCCGCAACGCAAAATGGATGGAATCTACCGTCTCGTCCAATGGAGTTTTGCGTTCAAATTCACCGCTTTCCCGCCCATCACGAACGATCTGTAAAACGAAGCGTTTAATCTGTGCGTCGTAAACCTGTGAGCTCGGCCAGCTTTCCGACGCTGAAAACGCGGCGATATCATAAAGTTTTCGGTCATTGAAGAACAGGTTCACACCTGTGGAGATCAGGGTTCTGACCAGACGTCGAAACCGCTCGGTTGACGAAATATCCTCGACATTAATGGCCTTTTCAACAGCCGCAACAATTTCCGCCAGGCAATTCGCGCATATGGCTTCACCGATCGCCTGCTTGGAATCAAAGAATTTGTAGATGTAAGCCTTGGAAAATCCGATGGCCTTGGCCAGGTCGGAAACCGTGGTTTTGCTGTAACCGTACTGGCTGAAATGCTCGTTAGCCGCCGCGACAATCTGATCTCGAATGTCATGATCAACTGGGCCGCGAACGCCGGGCGAGGAGACTGATTGCTGGTTCATGCCTGTAGCTTACGCATTCCCACCACGGTTGACAACTGATGACCCGATTGTAATATAGTCACATACCTTTGAACTACAGGTGTTGTGAAGCTATGTCGGATGAAAGGCTGGCTGCCCTCCTCAACTGCATTGCTCAACGCAATAGCTTGTGCCATTCATCCCACTTTACGGTCTTAACTGGCCGTTTCAGACACCCTGTGCTTAGGTCCGAGGACGATACAAATTGACTCGGGCAGAAGGTCGACTACATCGACTGACACAGGATCAACTGATACCTGAACGAGTCTCGCCCAAGGGATGATCGCACTTCATATCGAATCACTCTCGAGCTTATGGGCCCATAGATGCCAAGAGATCGCAGCCCAGGCTCTTCGCGTCAGACGCGGGCTTCTACGGAAATGGGAACGGTTCACGGCGAGACTTAGATCAATGAACGTAGACAGGACTCGATGACTTATAAGCCCCTAAAGACATACAGGACAGCAACCGCACGGAAGCCTAAGTCATTGTATTAGACGTTAGACCGTACCTAGCGGGTCTGCCCTTTGACAGAAGGCCATCGCTATGTATGCACCTAACGATTTTAGGGCCACTGAAAAGCTGTTCTACAGGCCCATTGAAGCGGCAATACGCTGGAGTGATTTAACTGCTCATGAGTCTCTGATTCTTGAGTCTGCATGGGGCAATCCTGATCGCCTAAGCAACGAGTTTCCGCAGTGGCCGTGCTTGCACGCGACCTTCTGGAAGATTCTGGATGCCATTCGAAATCGCGAAATTCCGTACGGAGCATTGGGTGTCACCGTGACTCCAGGCACCCCTGTAGATATAAGGCTACTGACCATCCGGCATTCAGATTTAAAGCGCTGGATGTTTATGTACCACCCTGATCAACGACCATCTTTTCTTTTCGGCCCGCCCATACTCAGTCAGGAAACTATTCACCACAATACGTATTTGATCTTGCAGGCCGATCGTGACGCTTTACAGGTACAGCTAAAAGCTACCGAAGCGAAGCTCCAAACTCTGACTGACGAGTTAAAGGCTGCGGGACTGGAGCGCGAGAACCTGCGTGAACTCGCTGAAAATAGGATCCATCTAAGCGACGATAGTAAAGAGATTTTTTTTAACATTATCGGCGCGCTGGTCGAAACCATCTTAGGCTCGACAAACTCCGGCAGAAAACACTCTATTTTCGACAGTCAGGCGTCTATCGTCGACTCGATCATCGCGCACTACGACGGAGTGAAAGGACTGAGTAAGCGCACGCTGGACGGAAAATTTGCGGCCGGCAGACGCAACCTTGCGAAGGTAAAAAAGTGAGGCCTTGCGCTGCAATCACTCCACTTGCAGTGCAATGACTTCTCTCGCTTTCTGATATTGAATCCAGGTCACTTCCCACCCGATGCCATACGGCGCCAGGAGTGACCACAATGCTCAATCAATCCTTCTCTACCGCGGGTGTACCTAACCCCAAGGTCGAGCGCCATATCATGCGACGTGAAGAGGTAGAGCGAAAAACCGGTTTCAAACGGTCGCACATTTACAACCTGATGAAGGAAGGTAAATTTCCTCAAGCCAAGCGCATTGGGCAGCGAGCGGTAGGCTGGGATTCACTAGAGATAGAGCAGTGGGTCGTTGAACAGCTGGACCAGCAGGCCTGATGCCATGCGCGTAGTCTCGGTGGTTTCCACCAAAGGTGGAGTAGGCAAAACCACAGTAGCCGCCAATCTCGGCGGCCTGCTGGCGGATGCTGGTCTCCGCGTCCTACTGCTCGATCTGGATAGCCAACCCACTCTCTCCAGCTATTACGCCTTGAGCCAGAAAGCTGGCGCTGGCGCGTACGAACTCATTGCACTCAATTTAACAACGCCTGCACAGATTGTTTCCAGAACCGTGATCGCAGGGCTCGACCTGATCGTCTCCAACGACGCTCAAGGCCAGTTGAATACATTACTGCTGCACGCCCCTGACGGCCGATTACGGCTGCGCAATTTGCTCGACGAATTTCGCCCTCGTTATGACCTGCTTTTGATCGACACCCAAGGCGCACGTAGCGCACTGCTGGAAATGGCTGCGCTGGCCTCAGACGTTGCACTCTCGCCTATCACCCCGGAAATGCTTGCCGCCCGCGAATTGCATCGCGGCACCCTTAAGCTGCTGAGTGAGCTAGAACCGTTTCGTCACTTGGGCATAACAACGCCACCGTTGCGACTGCTACTTAACCAAGTGAACGCACGGTGGAAAGATACTCGAATGATCATTCGGGGTCTGCGCGAAACCTTCATCAAAACGCCCAACATATCAATCCTAGATACTGTAATTCCAGACCGGGTGGCGTACCTCAACGCTGCATCTCTCGGACTTCCAGCACACAGAATTGAGAGTCGCCAGTCACTCGAACGACGTTCGCCATCAACGCTTGAAACCATGCAAGCGTTGGCCGCCGAGTTGTTCCCGGAATGGCGTTCGGCAATCTACACAGTAAATAGAGTCTCGATGATTAAATGAGGCGACTCGTCGCGCGAGTGCTATCGATAGCCGTTTAGGTTAATCGATCTTGATGCCAGCGGTGTCTGGCGAGGAGTATTTGATGCTGGATCATTTTCCCATCTGCGTTCATCCGTCCACTCAACCGCGCCAGCAATCTTGCGAGGAGTACTGCACGGTGGTCTTTCGACTGCAAGGCGGGCGATCAGCCATGGGTTGGTTCGTCGCGGAACTGTCTCGTTATTTCGAAGGCTCGGGCACTGCCGAGATCGTCAAATTCGAGGTTGGCGACCATTTGCGCACCCGGCGTTAACTGAGGTGGCTCCAATGAAGAAGCTCACTCAGGAGCAGATCACCGTAAAACTACACCAGGATCATTTCTCTCGCGGCCCAGAACTGGAGCGGTTGTCCGATCCAGTCACTGATACTCCTATGCTGGTCACGCTGGAGCAGTTGCGGCCCTACGAACACAACCCGCGGTTCATCCGTAACCCACTTTATGATGATATTAAGGCATCAATCCGTGAGCGCGGGCTGGATCAACCGCCGCCGATTACTCGCCGCCCGGGAGAAGCCTATTTCATCATCCGAAACGGCGGCAATACGCGCTTGGCGATTCTCGGCGAGCTGTGGCAGGAAACCCGCGACGAGCGTTTCTTCCGCATCAATTGCCTGTTCCGACCCTGGACCAATGAAATCAGCGCCCTACTCGGCCATCTTGCTGAAAGCGATCTGCACGGCCAACTCACTTTCATCGAGCGTGCTCTGGCAGTGACCAAACTCAAGACCATGCTTGAATCAGATGGAGCAACACTCTCGCAACGTGAGCTGGCACGACGTCTTGCCGCTGGAGGCTATCCGATTTCGCAGTCGCACATCAGCCGTATGCTGGACACCCTTGAACATTTACTGCCCGCCATTCCACAAACTCTGTACGCCGGATTAGGGAAACCAAAAATTGAACGCCTGATTGGTCTGCGTAGCCAGGCGGAACGAACCTGGAATCGTTATCCAACCGACGCCATCGCTTTTCCCGAGCTTTGGCTCGACACCTTAGGGCAGTTTGATGCCGACCCAGAGTCCTTCGACCTTGAGCAAATCCAGGATGAACTGCTCGAACGCATGAGTCGCTTACTCGGACAGTCCTACCGCATGTTGGCCCTAGAGCTGGGCGATACCCAACGGGTCATCCAGACGCCCGGTGTAGTCGTCACGCCCCCGCAGAACAACCTTCTGCCGAGCGTCGATGAGCTCGCGGCCGAACCTCCTCCTTCCGAGCCGCATCCCAAATCAGCTGAAACCAGGACGCAGGCCGAAACAAGGCGAGAGGAGCAGCTCACGCTGCCCGAAACGAATGTCGCATCAGCAGCCAGCCCTCCGTCACGTGTCCAGCAGATCCGCGAACAAATTGAGCGCGCCGCTGCCCCCGAAACAGCACAGACCGTCGAAACCTGCCCGATCGACGACATCTGGATTATCGCACCAACACTGGACACCCCCGAACAACTGCGTTTAGCCATTGCCGGACTGGCTCGGGAAATGGCGGCCTATGCCGGACATCCCGAGAGCATCATCGACCAGACGCATGGCTTGGGCTTTGCCCTCAGCATCGAGCAACTTGATCTTGCAGCGCCTCGTGCGGCCGGCGTTCACCTATTGCTCTTGGCCCTGCTGCGTGCCCAAGACGAAGTGAACTGGGAGGATCGCAAGCAATTGCCCTCAGCCCTTTTCGGGCAACTGCTATTGGGGGTTTATCAGCTCCCGCTGGCCGATCGTCCCGCCGTGGATGTAGGACTGGAGCGATTGCCCGACAGCTTCTTAATTAAACTGTATCGCCTGATCCGTCTGGCCCGTCGTCTGATTGACCTAACGCTTACTCATGAAGACGATTCACCGAAGGAGTTGCCATGAACCAGTCCTTCAATGTGCTCAACCAGGCCATGCTGACCCAGGTCCTTCACGAGGTGCGCCTGGGCAACCTGCAACGCTGCAAGGCACTCGGACTAGGTGAAGAGGACATCTACCTGCTGCAATCTTTGCCGCCTACCACGCTGTCACGCCTGGCCCATGCCACCGTCCCCTGGGTTGAGGTCAAGATTGATTCGCCGGTGCTGCATCGGTTGATCGACCAGGCCGAACGCGACGAACAGAATGAGCGCTTGATCAACCGAGCGCTCAAGCTCGGTGCCAGCAGTACCATCATGTATCGGTGCTTTGGCTTGGCGCATTCGGAAACCGCCCTGCGCCGACGTCTGCTCAAGATGAAAACCCATAAGGGCCGCCCCCAGAACTTGAGCGAAGCGCAGGAACATGCGCTCTGGCAGCGCTGGTGCCAACTACGCGACCAGGACGGTTCTGAGAATCAGCTCGACGCCATGATGATGTTGGCGGAGGAGCAACAGATCAGTTTGACCATCGTTTGGCAGCAGATCGACCATTACAGCAACGGAACATGAACACTGCCCCGTCCGGTCGCTGGCAACGTGTCCTGCGGCAATGCACCCAGCAATTAAATGAACGTTGGCCTGCACGCCCCACCACTGAACCTCCTTCCAACCAGGCCCTGCAGGCGGGCTTTTTGTTCAGTGGTCAATCTCATGAAGTCGTGCCGCGCCGCCTGCTGCTGGATAGTCGGCTGACGCCATTGGAACGGAATGCCTGGCAAGTATTTCGACTCATGCTGCAAGGTCAGGGCGTGGTCACACCGCGCTATGAAGATCTGCAGCCTTATCTGTCAAGCGTGCCGTTCGGCGCGTCAGCCTCCCGTGAAACAATCGCTCGCGTCTTGACGATGCTCAGGCTGACTCGCTGGCTCAGTTTGGTAAGTCGTGGCCGCGATCAGCTCAGCGGGCGCCTTCAAGGTTCTCTGTATGTCCTGCACGATGAGCCGTTAACTCCCGCCGAAGCGATGGAGCTGGATCAGGATTATCTGGAGCTGGTCGGACATGCCCTCTCTCATGCGACCAAGGCTGTGCGAATTGTCGCTCAGCATGTTTTGGAAGAAGTCCGCCAAGACACCGATATCGATCTGGGTCGACTCCCCACCCGGCTCGACAGTTGGAGCGACCATTGGACACAACAAGGATTGGATCAGGCTACCGATGAAGCGTTACACGATTCCGAACTGGGTGACGACCACCCCGTTCGGAATCGTGCGGTACGTCGTTCGGATTCCGAACCGGGTCTGAACGCCCATGTTTCCGGCAGCGTTCGGAATCCGAATGCCGCCTGTACTGTATTAAAAGAAAGTATATGTACTGTACCGCGCGCGACCCCGGCAGTGGATAACCTGCACTGGCCCGATCCGCTGCACCTGAGTCCGAGCGAGCGGCAGGCCGTCACCGTGACGCTGAACAAGCTGAAACCAGCAGATCGGCAGGCGGTGCTCAACGAAGCGGGCGCGCGCTGTGCGGCAGGAAGCGTCCGCAAACCCGCGGCGTATCTGATGGGCCTGATCCAGCGGGCGCTGAAAGGCGATTTCCGCCCTTGGGCAGGTCAGGCTGAATCGTTACCCATGACAGAGCCGCCACCCTCTCCCCCGCGCCAACTTAGGAAAAAGGGCGAACCCGCCTCTGCCCTCGCCCAAGCGTGCCTGGATGAACTACGCCAGCTGCGTAGCAAACGTCCTGGACGTCAGTAGATTTGATGCCACTGGCATCACTGACGAGCGTCTCGAAAATCAACCGTGTCGAACCAAATCGAACAGACAGCATTCAGCTTTTCGGATGTCCCTTACCTTCGTCTGTCGCAACGTACCCGTCCAAGCCTATGCGAGGACGACACCGTGGCCGATCACTATCAGCTCAACCTGGGCTCATTACGCAGCAGCATCACCCTGACACTGCATACCCACCATGCCGCCCGAATCTGGCAAGGTCGAACCGCACGCGAAGGCGTCCACTCGATTATGGGTATGGCCGGCTACATCAGCGTCACTAACCTGATCAAACAAGCCGCAACGCAGGACGATCCTTATGCCGATTGGGCGATCGTGCAGCTCGAAGAAAAATTGATGCAGGCCAAAGCTGGGATGCTGGAATTGACCCAGCAATTGGATCGGATCCGACAGGACCTGCCGACGCAGATCGACATGAGCGATAACCTGAATATCCACCCCGTCACCTTACCCTTGTACATCGGCAGCCAACTGGGGTTTCTCGCCGTCTACCTGCTGACTGACTACGACACGCTGGTGAGGCATACCCTGTTGGCCCATCACACCGCCTTGATCGGTCGCCGAGACATGGAAGCCTGGATCGACGACGGCGCCCATCTGCTGCGCAGCCTGTTCGGTCAGGCGCAGCGTTATCGACTTGCCGGTGTCACCCGTGATGACATGGCGGCGAATAACGCTCGTGCTCTGGCGGCCATGGAGAAGTTTGGGCTCCCCCCTATGGACATCCTTGAGGGGCATCGCCGCTCCCAGTTCGCGCCACCCATCGTTCGTCGTGGTGCCCTGGCGGTGGATGACACTGACGCGTCGGCGGAGAAAGCGGTAGAGCCATCTGCGACAGTCGATGAGCCGGAGGGCGAAGCATGAGTCCCATGATACCGGCTCAACCAATGCCCCTCGAAACACTAACACCGGATGCCTATCGACAGCTCGAACACGCTGGCTCCCTAAAAGGCCTTTTAAAACCTTTTAAGGGTAAGGGGGAGCTGGAATACCTGGCGCAGGTGGCGAGGGAAACCGAGGCGCAGTTACGTCGCCTGATGGAAGCTGTGGTGCAGCAAGCCGGACAGCCCCCTTACTCGCTGCTGGATATTCGATTGGTGCTGCAGAACACCAGTGCGGGCAGCACCTTTTTGCGATGGCGCACCCGTGACTTCGCCCATATGGGCGTTGCGGTCTGGCAACGCCAGGTCTCCAACAAGGCCTTGCCGCAAGCCGTACGCGAGGAATTGCACCGTTTCGAATGCGAGCGCATTGCACTGAACTTGCAGATGAGCGTGGTGCATTCGCTTTACCGTCAGGCTTCAACCTGCGCGATCAAAATGGCGAGCGCCGAACGGCTGCTGCGCCAATTCACACCAGCAGCGGAGATATCACAATGAGTACCTTTTTCGTCGGCGAAGGCAACATCGGCAGTGCGCCAGAATTCCAGGAGTTCCCGTCAGGCAATGACGAGCCACGGCGTTTGCTGCGCCTGAATGTGTACTTCGACAACCCCGTGCCACGCGATGGCAGCTATGAGGATCGAGGCGGCTATTGGGCGCCGGTCGAGCTCTGGCACCGCGAGGCTGAACACTGGAGCACGCTGTACCAGAAAGGCATGCGCGTGTTGGTAGAGGGCCGTACCGTGCGCGATGAGTGGGAGGACAGTGAAGACAATGCCCGGGTCACCTTCAAGATCGAGGCGCGTCGTGTCGGCATCCTGCCTCATCGCGTGCAGAACGTGGTCATGCGGGAGCGCACAAGTGAATCAACATCGTTTGCGGCTCCCGTCGGGCAGGCTACAGACCAGGCCAGCTCGCCTGCATCGAAGTCCAAAAAGCGCAGAGGGCAGCCACCATCGGCGTGACTGACATGAGGCATAAAAATTGCGCGTTTGCGCGAAGTTCCTGGCCTGTCATTACTCGCTGCTCGTGAAGCACTGTCGTCCACCTGACTGCAACCTAGCAGCCTCGCCCCCATTCAAGGCTGCCCTCACCGACTAATATGAGAGGCCTGCCATTCAGGTTTCTCATAGCTGCCACTGCTGTTTCCAACAACGCTGCTCCGAACTCAACCCGGAGCAGTTCTATGCGTCTCTTTCTCTGCGAGAAACCCTCCCAAGGTCGTGACATCGCCAAGGTTCTCGGAGCCAGCCGACGTGGCGATGGTTGCTTGATTGGTCCCGAGACAACCGTCACATGGTGTATCGGTCACCTGCTGGAAACGGCCCCACCTGAAGCCTATGGCGATCAGTACAAAACCTGGTCGTTGGATCATCTACCGATCATTCCCGCGCAGTGGAGAGTTGAGGTCAAACCCAAGACTGTCGCGCAGTTCAAAATCATCAAACACCTGCTCAGCGAAGCTACCACCGTCGTCATCGCCACCGACGCCGATCGCGAAGGTGAAATGATTGCCCGCGAGTTACTGGAGCTCTGCAACTACCGTGGCTCTGTTGAGCGCCTCTGGTTATCCGCACTCAACGAGGCGTCGATTCGCAAAGCACTGTCGTCGCTGAAGTCTAGTCAGGAGACCTTCCCACTCTATCACTCAGCCCTCGCCCGCAGCCGCGCCGACTGGCTGATTGGTATGAACCTCAGTCGTTTGTTTACCCTCCTAGGACGGCGGGCGGGCTATGACGGCGTGCTGTCGGTTGGACGCGTGCAAACACCCACTTTGCGCTTGGTGGTTGAACGAGACCGCACGATTGCCAGCTTTGTCTCTGTGCCGTACTGGGTGGTGGATGTGCACCTGTCTTCAATGGGGCAACCTTTCATCGCGTCGTGGATACCGCCAAGCTCAGGACGTGACGAAGCCGGTCGCTGCCTGCAGCAGGCGCTTGCCAGTCAGACCGTCCAAGCGATTTTTAGCAGCAAGACCGCCACCGTAGTCTCGCTGCAGACTGAGCATTTGCGCGAAGCGCCACCCCTGCCCTTCGACCTGAGCACACTGCAGGAAGTCTGTTCACGCAAGTTGGGACTCGGCGCTCAGGAAACACTGAACATCGCCCAAGCCTTGTATGAAACCCACAAAGCCACAAGCTATCCGCGCAGCGATTGCCGTTATTTGCCAGAGAGCATGTTCAACGAGGTAGCCGCGGTATTCGATGCCCTACTCAGAATGGATTCCGCATTGCGCCCAGCGCTCGGAAGCGTCGATCGATCATTGCGCTCACGAGCATGGAACGATGGCAAGGTCACTGCGCACCACGCCATTATCCCCACCACCGAGCCGGCGAATCTCACGCGGATGTCCGAACAAGAGCGCCAAGTCTACGAGTTGATTCGTAGCCACTACCTCGCGCAATTCCTGCCGCATCACGAGTTTGATCGAACCGAGGTCGAACTGGAGTGCGGCGCCGAGTGTTTGACTGCTGTCGGCAAACAGATCCTCGTCCAAGGCTGGAAAGGCTTGCTCTCCGACAGCGCCGAAGACGATGAACCCAGTCAAAAATCCCAGGTGTTGCCCGTCCTACAGCAGGGTACGCGATGCGCAGTGGACAACGTCGAACTCAAATCCATGCGCACCGCTGCTCCCAAACCGCTCACCGAGGGCGACCTTATTAAGGCGATGAAAAATGTGGCCAAGCTGGTCAACGACCCACGCCTGAAACAGAAACTTCGGGACACCACCGGTATCGGCACCGAAGCCACGCGAGCCGGCATTATCAAGGGGTTGATTGATCGCGGTTACTTGCTGAAGAAAAAACGTGCCTTAACGGCCTCCGCAGCGGCACATACGCTGATCGAAGCCGTACCCGCAGCAGTCGCCGATCCGGGTATGACAGCAATCTGGGAGCAAGCTCTGGATGAAATCGAAGCAGGACGTCTGACCTTGGATGCATTTGTTGCCAAGCAGGCGCACTGGATTACGCAGCTGATCGCAAACTGCGGAGCACTCACCTTGTCGGTACCGGTCGAAGCCGGGCCTGTCTGCCCCATTTGCAACGCCTCAATGCTCAGGCGGAAGGGAAAATCAGGACCGTTCTGGTCATGCTCCCACTATCCGGACTGCAAAGGCACTCTACCGATCAGCAAAGGTCCGCGTCGTCCATGAGGCGCCATGGGCGTTTAGATGAGTTTTTGGGGTGATATGCGGGTCAGTGCATCATCAACGGCGCCTGCTCCTTCTCCAAGTCACTTAGCGGTTGTCCGATTTCACGGGCCAAAGCGATGCCTGTCGCGATCCATATCTGCCCCAGTTCATTGAACGCTTTCAGGTTAGCAGGATCTTCGTTGAGCCAATGAACAAGGCTTTCGAGATGTTCGGGCCTATCAGGGCAGTCATGAATCTTGATGAACAGCTCCAGTGTTCGATCCCAGATCGGGTCCATGACGTTCTCTCGCTGCTCATCCATGCTCATCCTTTCCTCCATTTGTTCCTATCAGGCCGCTCAGTCTCGTTGGTCACTTCGGCCTCTGATTCCTGAAGGACTAGATGTCACGTCACGACAAACAGCTATTTCAGTCAATATAACAACTCTTTAAGTCGATACTCAACCGTTAAGGATGTTCATGTCAATGGGTCTTTGCTCAACCATTCGGGTTGAATTGGAGAACTCATCACTTGGCACCTAAACATCCAACCCAAGCCCAAATCGGGCGCATGATCGCGAAACACCGCACTCAGCGTAATCTGACCCAGGAAGAGGTGGCTGAACGCCTGGGGATCGGCAGCGAAGCCATTTCGCGCCTGGAGCGGGGTGTGGTGGAGCTCTCCGTGGTCAAGCTGATGCAACTGGCGGACATCTTCGACTGCCGGATGGATGAACTGCTGACGGCGTCGAGCAGTCGCCCCAACGACCAGGGCCAGATGATCGCGGGCCTGCTGAGCGGTCTTCAAGAACGCGACCGTGCCTTCATCCTGACGACCGTCGAACAGCTGGCCGCTCATCTCAGTAGCAAATAACCGCTTCGTCCACTGGCTTGACTTCGTCACACCCGCTCTGCTGTAGTGCCTCAGGATCATCGCTTACGGCGACCCAAGACCGATTCGCTCCGGGTAGCTCGGTCGGACTCCCTGAGTTCGGAGCCTTCTCTTCTGCGGAATTTCATTCCCGTTTTGTGCTCGACCGGATCAATGTGGCGGATGACCACTGTTGCCTCTGCCAGGCAGCAGCGGTCATCCGCTACGGCGATCGCATTCAGTCCCGGAGCCCACCGGGGAAACACTGGGTACCCTTTGTGCGCGGATGCGTGCCAGCGTATTCCGACCCAGGCCACGATAAGGGTCGGTTGGCGAATCATGGCGCAGTTAAATCAAGTTTTGCGAGGAGCTTGTCGACTGCGTAAGACCGCCAAAGGTGGCTTTTCTCTTCCTCGCCTGGCACCCCGTCAGGCCCGCTCTTCATTTTTTTCAGTCCAATAATTTCCACTGTATTCCGGCTATAAAGAATCAGCTTACGGCGTCTTGACGCTCCCCTGTGACAGGCTTATACAAAGGGCGTGGTTCGCTGTCGTTGACAGCCCAGCCCAGGTAGCTTGAACCTTCAAGGCTACGCCACGCTTGTGGTGGTTTACCCAAGTGCGATCAGCATTCGGAGGCTCGCACGATTACCGCTTCAGCGGTGATGAATGCCCACTACCCTAGGTCCGCAGATATGCTGCGGATTTCTCCTCTGCTGCCCCCTATTCTCCAGGCGCATCGATCTGATGGTCATCGCCTTGCCGGTGACGAGTCGTTCATCGTTTGCCTTCACCTAACCCACCCTGACGGGGACTCACTTCCCCGTCAGGGGCTGTGCGTCGCCGTTTTCCCTTGAAACAGGAGAACCACCATGGCCCACACCAACCAATCCCAAGAAGCGACCACTTACTTCAATCTGCACACTGTCGGTATCGGCTACCTCAACCGTGTTCGTGAAGTACAAGTCCGCCGCGGTCAGCCGTTCATGGCCTGCGATATCGCGGCTCTGCACGGTGCCACTGATGCGGTCGAGTACACCCGCTTCGACTGCAAAGTCGCTGGAGGGGAAGCTGAACGCTTGATTCGTCTCTATATGGACGCCGTCAGAGCCGAGAAAAAGGTCTTGCTGTCGTTCCGTATCGGCGATCTGTGGATTGACCCATTTCTCTATGAGAAAGGCGATAAACAAGGCCAGCCGGGTGCCAGCCTGAAAGGTCGTCTGCTGTACATCGACTGGATCAAGGTCAACGGCACGTTCGAATACAAAGCGCCTGCCAGGCAGGAGGCAACAGCACCTGCTGAGCAAACGCCAAACAGTGAGCCATCCCCAACGTCGGCTGATGCCGAAGCTGAGGATACCGACAACCCAACAGAGACCAGGATCAAACCTGAATCTGCACCCACTCCCCGCACGGCCCGCCGTGTCGCTACACGTACTGTTCAGTCCGCCTGAACAATTCACGATGTTTACATCAAGGCGCTCAATCGAGCGCCTTTTCTTCAACCAGCACAGGAGAACCAACATGGAATCCTTCTGGCTTTGCGACGATTGCATGTTCGCTGCGGCTTACGAGGACTACAGCACGTTATCGCTCTACTACACGACGGATGAAATCGAGAAACGCATCGCCGGCCTCCATCGCGGGCTGGTTCGGCTAATGCCCATCAGTGCCGACTTCGACCCCGAAACTGGCCGTGGAATAAGCACCTTCTCCCCATTGCCCTGCGACGGTTGTGATTCTCACCTGCACGGACAACGCCACCGATTCACTCGGCTGTAAACAGCGCGTCATCGGGCAATGCCCGTGACTCTATATCCACCTCGGGGACGCCACTCCCCTCGGGGGTGTACCCCCGGATTGTCCCCTTCGGAGGTACCCCATGAGCACCCCACTCACCCTGATTGAAACCTCGGATGTCGAGGCTGATCGTATCGCCCAGGAAAACCAGCTGATCAACGAAGCGCTGCACATTCTGGATCGTCGGCTGTTCACCCGCGGCCCCGGCCTGACTTCACCTGACACCGTGGCCTCGTACCTAAAACTGCATATTGCGCCACAAGAGCATGAGGTTTTCGGTCTGATTTTTCTCGATGCCCGCCATCGCGTTCTGGCATTCGAAATCCTCTTTCACGGGAGCATCGATGGCGCCAGCGTTTATCCCCGCCAGGTCGTCAAGCGCTCCCTCGCACATAACGCAGCAGCCGCCATTGTTGTTCACAACCACCCCTCCGGTTGCACGGAACCCAGCCTGGCGGATCGCGCCTTGACCGCACGATTGAAAGCGGCGTTGGACTTGATCGAAGTTCGTGTACTGGATCACTTCATCGTGGGTGAAGGTCGCCCACTTTCTCTTGCCGAATACGGTTGGCTTTAACCCTTACAGGCGCCTTCGGGCGACTTGTTCATTTTCATCCTGGAGAATACTCATGAATTTCACTACCCAAACCCCAGCGATGCTAGGGGCCTCAAACCCATTCGTTCGCGGCTATGACAATCTATCTATCGAACGGCTGCTACTGATCACCTACGCAAACGACTGCCCTCCCTGCTTTCGCTCCATACACGAGTCACAAGCTCATCTACTCGACGATGCGTTAGAACTGTTTCCCTGCGTGTTCAAAGACGACGCCGCCTTGATCAGCGAAGGCCAATCCATTCCGGATGAATTGGAAGAATGTTTCCAGTCCACCGGACTGGTGCGGCAAGTAGTCTATGCCGTGACTGGCGAAATGCTCGATGAGCGAAATCACCTCGGTGACCTGTACTCCCTGGAAGAAGCCCAAGCCATGGTCCATCGTTTGAGCTTCGACACCGGACACTACAGTCGAGCCTGGGAGATCAGTACCGCACACCTCACTGACGAAGCACTGCGCCACTTGGAAAGCCGAGTTGGCAATGTCGACTCCAAGCCAACCGGACTGCTGTATGAACCCTTCGCCCTGAGAGACTGCAATGGCCTCGGGTGTAAGCTGATCGGCACGCCCTGGACCGACGAAAATCTGATGAAGATTGAGGACAGTCCTTACACATCGCTGAGGCAGGAGCAGCTCGACGCTGGCACACCGGAAGCCCTGGTCAACGTACTGTATCTGGCGGCATTGGCGGATGTGAGGTTGTTGATTTTCGACCCCGACGCTGCCGTCTTGGATGGGCTCGCCATTTATGACGAATAGCAACGCGTTCAACTTAAACACGACCCGTCTTGAATCAACTTACTCACTGAATCGCTCCTTCACCTCATGTCAGATTCTGCACTGAATCTGACATGAGGTTTTTTCCATGGAGCGTTTTTTCACGCCTGTCTGCCTGCTGGGTTTGTTGAGTGCCTGCGCCGCGCAAGTCCCAAACCCATTGCCGACTCATCTAGAGATTGACGGTAGCTCCAATCGGCCCCAGTTATCGAGGAGCCCGGCCCACGAAAGCCATCCGTCAGAGCTCCGCTATGGCCGCTATACGCTGGTCAGCACCAAGCCCACCACGGAACAACGTGATCTTCTCGCTCAAATCGTTGACGTGAGCATTCCGTCCAACCTGAATCCTTCGGTACAGGAGGCGATGCACTACGTGCTGCAGCGCTCAGGTTATTCGCTCTGCCCTGCTGCCGAACCAGTAAAGATACTGTTTACCCGGCCTCTGCCCGCCGCCCATTACCGGCTCGGCCCGATCCCATTACGCAGCGCACTGCAGGTACTGGCTGGCCCCGCCTGGCAACTCACGACCGATGAGGTCAACCGTTCGGTCTGCTTCGAACGGGAGAAAAATGACGCTGGCACCGTGCAGGTCACATCAATCTCGTCCCATCAGTCGGAGGCACGCCCATGAAAGCCTCGACGTTTCAAACCCTCATTGTCGGCTCACTTTGCCTGGCGGTCTCCGGACTGAGTGGTGGTTTGTATAACCAGTATCAACGCGTGACCGAGCTGGAAAATGCGAACGCCCAACGCCTACAGACCCTGGATACCCTGCAACGTGATTCAAGCACCCTCTTGGATGCACAGGAGAAGCTGCAGTATGCACTGAAAGACCTGAAGCAGATGGTCGATTCCGGTGAGCAACAGGCTAATACCCTCGATCCGATGCTGGATCAATGGGCGCAGGAGATACAGGAACTGCGCGATGGTCTGACAGCCCGTGCTACCGAAGCCGACATGATCGCGCTACGCGCACGACTTGAGCACGTCGAGCAGCAACTCCTGGACCTCAAAAGCCAGCCACCACTCCCACCACCGACGCCTTCCTCGGCCAAGCTGAAAAAAACCGCTCAGCCCAAGCCTGCCCCGCTCCTGCCGCCATTTTCGGTGTTGAGCGTCGAGTACCGCGGTGGCCAGCGCTTTCTGGCGGTTGCACCTCCTGACAGTCGCTCGCTCAATGATATCCAGTTGCTGCACAACGGCGAGCAGTTCGGCACATGGCAACTGAAGGTGCTGGAGCCGAACGCGGCTATCTTCGCGGTGACCGCTCACCCAGACCAGACCGTGCACCTCCCTTGAGAAGCGATCATGAACAGAGCTCCGCTGAGCCCCATCGTCTGTTTCATTTCATTGCTGAGCACGGGCGCTGCGCTGGGCAACCCCGTCACGACACCGTCACAGACCCAGGACACGCAGTCTGCTCCGCTGAAGCGTTCGCACTCTGAACAGGCGGCAAGCTGGGGTCTGACGGAGCAGGAGTGGACACGCTTCGAACAGATCCAAGCCGGCCCGCGTGGTTACTGGAGCCTCAATCTCGATCCGCTGACTGCGCTCGGCGTCGAAGCAGAGACCGACCAGGAGCGTCAGCGCTATGCCGAATTGCAGGTAGCGCTAGAAGCTAAACGTGCCGAGCGCGAGTTGGCCTACCAAAACGCTTACACCGCGGCCTGGGCCAAGCTGTTTCCGGGACTGTTGCCGATCCAGGGTATGGCATCCCCGTCCCCTGCCAGCTCTTTGGTAGAGCCGCGCCAAGCGCTGTTTGTCGAAGACCATTGCCCAGCGTGCACCGCTGAAGCGCAGCGTCTGCAAAACAGTGATACAGCGTTCGATATCTATGTGGTGGGTAGCCAAGGCGAGGATGAACACGTCCGGCGCTGGGCGACGCAAGCAGGCATTGATCCGAGCAAGGTTCAACGCCGGAAAATCACCCTGAACCATGATCGTGGTCGCTGGTTCAGCCTGGGTGCCCCGAGACCGCTACCCGTTACATTTCAGCAGGTGAACGGACAATGGCAACGTCTCGATTGATTGCTATTGCGCTCCTGCTGACGGTGCACTCCGTCCGGGCAGACGAACTTCCGCCTCCGGCTTATCAACTGGCAGCGCATGACGCCAACGTCCCTTCCACGGTGTTGTTCGCGATTGCCCTGCAGGAGAGTGGCGCCCGCCTCCGTGGTCGACTGCTGCCCTGGCCCTGGACGCTGAATATTGCCGGTAGCCCTTACCGTTTCGCCACTCGTAAGACCGCCTGTCACGCCTTGCTTCAGGCGCTTGCTCGGTATGACGCCAAGCGGGTCGATGCCGGGCTTGGGCAAATCAACCTGGGTTATCACGGACAGCATTTTTCCAGTCCCTGCGAAGCCCTCGAACCCTACCGCAATCTGGCCGTAACTGCCGCACTGCTGCAAGAGCATCACGCCGTCACCGGTGATTGGGTGTCAGCTGCTGGCCGATATCACCGCCCGGCAGGAGGAACGCCGGCCGCGCGTTACCGCGCCGGCTTTTCTCAACAACTCGAACGACTGCGGGTTTCCTTTAAACAGGGCACACCACCATGAAGCGAATTCCCAGTGCGTATTACTTCGCCGTGCTCTTGGCTGCGCTCACCCAGCCGAGACTGTCGTTTGCAGAAGTTCAGCCTGGCGGTTTCACCCGCCCCCAGTTTGAAGCTTCAAGGCCGCCAATAAACAACAAGACCCAGCCTGCTCGGGCCATACATGCAGACCTATCTGCATTTGCCGATGAAACCTGGATACTGCCCGTGCGCAGCTCTCACCTGAGCCCAGGCCAAATCACAACTCGCACCCTGGACATGCCGGGCTTGCAGCCATTTTTCCTTGTCGGGGAGGATCCCCAATCGTTGGCTTGGCTGCATCAGCGTGCGACTGAACTGCAAGAAATTGGGGCGGCCGGTCTCGCCGTCGAAGTGACCGATACTGAAGCCCTGGCCCGAATTCGAGCAGCCGCGCCGGGCATCACCATCCTGCCGGTCAACGGCAACGACATCGCCTCTCGCCTGAAAGTTGAGCACTACCCTGTCCTAATCACAGCCACCTCACTGGAACAGTGAGTCTGGGTCATGGCCGAGCATGCGATGGAGTCCAAACTCCGGCCCGCAGTCGAGCTGTATACCGTGGCGATCTGCGCCGCCGCGGCGGCGTTATGCGTGTATTCGCCCTGGGCCGTGGCCCTATCACCCGAGATCGGTCTGATTGCGGCTCTGGCCTATGCCCTGTTCGGTTTGATCCGCCTCCGACAAGCCTGGGAGGTGTTGCGCTATCGGCGCAATATCCGCCGGCTGCCTCGCTACGAACTGACCAGCCGGCAGATTCCGGTCAGCCGCAAACGTCTGTTCATGGGCCGCGGCTTTCGCTGGACCCGCCTGCACACCCAGCGCTTGGTCGACGCTCAGGATCCGGCGGTCGCTCATTATGTCGACCAACCGACCCGTTACCGCCTGGCCCGAGCACTCGAACAGCGCCTGGAGCATGCACCGTTTCCGTTCTCGACACTGGCCCGTGTCACGGCCTGGGACAGCGCCTTTAATCCATTGCGCCCTTTACCCCCAGTCGGTGGCTCACCGCTGTTGCATGGGGTTGAGCCCGACGAAACGGAAGTCAGTCTGCCGCTGGGTGAACGAGTCGGACATACCCTCGTGCTGGGCACGACCCGTGTCGGCAAGACGCGGCTCGCCGAGGTGTACATCACCCAGGACATTCATCGCATCGAACATGAGGTAGTCATCGTCTTCGATCCGAAGGGCGATGCAGACCTGCTCAAACGGATGTACGTCGAAGCCAAACGCGCCGGTCGGGAAAAGGAGTTTTATGTCTTCCATCTGGGCTGGCCGGAGATCTCCGCGCGCTACAACGCCGTGGGGCGCTTCGGGCGCATCTCGGAAGTGGCCTCACGCATCGCCGGGCAGCTCAGTGGCGAAGGCAACTCGGCGGCCTTCCGCGAGTTCGCCTGGCGCTTCGTCAATATAATCGCCCGCGCCCTGATTGAACTGGGCCGACGCCCGGACTACCTGCAAATCCAAAGACATGTGGTCAACATCGACGCACTGTTCATCGAATACGCCCAGCAGTTTTTCGCCAAGACCGACCCAAAAGCGTGGGAAGTGATTGTCCAGCTTGAAGGCAAGCTGACCGAGAAGAACATTCCCCGGCATATGGTCGGGCGCGAAAAGCGCGTGGTGGCCATCGAGCAGTACCTAGCGGTGAAACGGGTATTTGATCCGGTACTGGACGGACTGCGTTCGGCGGTACGCTACGACCGTACTTACTTCGACAAAATCGTGGCTTCGCTACTGCCGCTGCTGGAGAAACTCACCACCGGCAAGACCGCTCAGCTACTGGCTCCCAACTACACCGATTTAGATGACCCGCGGCCAATATTCGACTGGATGCAAATCATCCGTAAACGCGGCATCGTCTACATCGGTCTGGATGCGCTGACCGACGCCGAGGTGGCCGCCGCTGTGGGCAATTCCATGTTTGCCGACTTGGTCTCGGTGGCGGGACATATCTATAAACATGGCATTGACCATGGCCTGCCGCCATCGGGTAGCACCGCTGGCAAGCTGCCGATCAACCTGCACGCTGATGAGTTCAACGAGTTGATGGGCGACGAGTTCATTCCGCTGATCAACAAGGGAGGTGGCGCCGGCATCCAGGTAACCGCCTACACCCAGACCCTTAGCGATATCGAAGCGCGTATCGGTAACCGGGCGAAAGCTGGCCAAGTGATCGGCAACTTCAACACCCTGCAGATGCTCCGCGTGCGCGAGACCGCCACCGCTGAATTACTAACCCAGCAGTTGCCCAAGGTCAACGTACTGAGCAAGACCCTGGTCTCGGGCGCCACCGACACCTCCGATCCTGAGGCCAACACCGACTTCACCTCGTCCTCACAGGACCGTGTCAGTAGCACCAGTGTGCCGCTGATCGAGCCTGCTCATATCGTCAGTTTACCCAAGGGGCAAATGTTCTCCTTCCAGGCCGGTGGGCAGCTCTGGAAAGTCCGCATGCCGTTGCCAAAACCCTCCTACGACGATGCCATGCCCAGAAATCTGCACGAGCTTACCCTGCGGATGCGGGCCACCTACAACGAGCAAGCGGGGCAATGGTGGAGCGCAAGCGGTGGCGGTCCAACCACGAACTTCGATGTGGATCAGGTGGGATAGCCCGGCCCACCACAGGTTTCGATTCAGCAAACGCGTATTCGGCAAGCGCCGTGGCAGCATCAACTTAACGGTGCGCAATGGAGTAAAGGATGGCGACTTCCGTACACAGCACACCGCCACAACCGATCCAGCGCCCGGGATTGATCGTCTCGGTGATTGGCTTGGTTTTACGCATTATCGGTTTGCTGATCGCCTCGTTGCTGTTTTCGATCTTTATCGAGTTCGCCGGTTTGCTGTTGTTCTGGGGTGGTCAGGGCTGGCGGCATAGCCAGGCCATGCTGACTAATGAACTGGGATGGCTCAGTGAGCACTTCAAAGCTTCACTCATCCTCCAACAGCCCGGGCAAACGATCGTTCAGTTGCTGGATTTCCTCAATCAATGGTTGTTGGTCAAGACAGGCTTTGTGGATTTTGCACTGCAGGCGCGGGTGTCGAGCCAAGGCGACGGATTCTGGAGCTGGACCAATCAATTCTACGTGATCATTGAGGATTTCGTGCTGGCGGCGGTGTATGTGACCTTTACCTTCGTGGTGCGCCTGACCATTCTAGTCCTGGCAACACCCCTATTATTGTTGGCCATGCTCACTGGTTTTGTCGATGGCTTGATGCGCCGCGACCTGCGCAAATTTGGAGCTGGGCGAGAAAGCAGTTTTGTTTATCACCGCGCTAAACGAGCAGTGATACCTATGCTGATCGTGCCTTGGATAGTTTACCTGTCCTTGCCCTTTTCGCTCAATCCCATGGCCGTTTTTTTGCCTAGCGCGGTGATGCTCGGAGTAACGACAGCTATCACCGCGGCGACGTTTAAAAAATACATCTGATAGAACGTATTGCTGGCGTGTTAAACCATTCCGGTTAATTTAGCGAACACCGCAACAATGTAACCACCAATAATAGACAAACCAACAATACCCCACGGCCGTTGCCACCAATCACCGCTAGGGGATGGCGGCATTGATTGCTGATAAAAATTGATTTGGCCGATCTGGTTTGCGTTGACCTGGGTTGCGGTCCCATTCTGCATCGAGCTGCGCCACTGGGCTTCCTCAAGACGTTCGAGCTGGACCTGAACACGCCCTCTGAGTTGTCTAGCGGAAAGGAGCAACTGCTTTCCAATAATCATTACGCCCAGCAAGCCGAGAAACAGCAAATTTCCGTAGCTGAGTGGTTTTTCTTGGCTGAGAGCAGGCGCGTTGCTCCATACAAAACCGATGAAGGGCGATGTGATCTGGTAAATGTCGGCTACCAAGTTTTGCATCAGCCCACCCAAATGCCCAAAAATCTCTGACTCAGCGAGTTTCTCCGCTTGACGGTGTAGAGAACTTAACAACGAGACAAAATAAAATAACGCACCGAAGACCATCATGGAGAGGCCTACGCCTTGTCGAATACGATACCGCCGAATTGCTTGTTGGATGTTCACTCTTTGCACTCACTCTTTGTTAACTGATTTCGTCGAAGCTTATCTGTGCCCCGCTAACGAGTTGTTAGCGGAACCAAACGTTAACGGCCGCTAATTGTTTTTCATAAGCAGTCGAGATCGTGCCAGTTGTCCCATCCCTTCATTTCCCCTCGTTTCATGGCCCTTAATACGATATCCGAGTCAGCGGCAAGGTCAGGGGAGCATTCAAATAATACGACGCAGCTTTTTTCGTGTTTCTTACTGCTGGGCCCGGGCCGTTAGCTGAATGTTGACACCAACAACCAAACGGGCTGTCGTCATGCCATATACATTTTGCCGAAGCTGCTTTCTATTCCTACTGATCACATTCAATAGTGGCAGCTATGCTGCATCTGCTCATGAACAAGATCAGTTGAGTCTGGTTTTGCAGCAATTCGACACTATCGAACGCCTTGTCACAAAAGCCCCGACGGCAAACCCGACTGAATCAATCGAGCGTTATCGCTTCGACTATCCCCGCCTAATTCAAGACATCCAGCGCATTCGTCAAGGCGTAAAGGACTATCTATCCCCCTCTCGCGCTCAACCCCGCGACACCCATGAAATGGTCGGCGATTACCGCCTCGATATCCCACAAGCGGAGGCTTCGCCATGAGCATGACTGACGCTCAAACGGCTGCCTTCCATAACGCCTCCGGCTTTTCGGCACAGAGCAGTTCGACGCTGTGGGTCTCCATGGTTCTGGCCCTGGCCTTGCTGTGGTGTGCCTGGGTGATGTGGACGGCTTACCGGGGCTGGGCCGCGGGCAGTGTGCGCTTCGGTGCCTTTGGTGGCAGCACCGCGCGCGTACTTCTCACTTTGCTGGTTTTGATGTTCTTCACCCTGTCCTAACCCAGGAGATCGCCGCCATGCTCAAGTGCTTTGCCCCTCTGAAAAACAACCTGCGTGATCGTGCGAGCCAGCGCCTGATCGGACTGCTGCTGGTGCTCGGCCCAAGCCTGGCTTTTGCCGAGCTCCCCACCATGGAAGCCCCTTCGCGCGGCGAAGGATCCGGGTTGATCGAGACGATCAAAAACTATGCCTACGACGGCGGCATCCTGCTCGGTCTGCTGATCGCCCTACTCGCTTTCTTGGGGGTGGCGTGGCACTCGTTGACCGTGTACGCCGACGTACAAAACCAACGAAAGACCTGGAAGGACCTCGGCGCGGTGGTCGGCATCGGTGCCCTGCTGGTGGTGATCATCATCTGGTTCCTGACCAAGGCGGCCGCCATTCTGTGAGGTCGGCATGAACGACACTATCGAACGCCTTGCCGACGGCACCTTGGTCTTTCTTCCAGAGCGACTCAATCGTGATCCTGCCGTATTGCGAGGGTTGACCAATGATGAGATGTGGATAGCACTCGGCACCGGCGCCGTTATTGGTCTGCTGCTGGGCGTCCCTCTAGCGATTGCCACCGCGTCCATTGCCATAGCGCCGACCGGCATGATCGCCGGCATGGCGCTGGTATTATTGGCCGGTGGCACGCTACTGCGCCGGGCCAAACGGGCCCGTCCCGAGACCTGGTTGTACCGCAAGCTCGAATGGATGCTCGCCAACCGTTGGCGCTTGGGTCGCGGCAGTCTGATCCTCCACTCCGGTGCCTGGACGGTCCGCCGTTCACGTCGGCTGCGTCCTGCCTTGTCACGGTGGCAGCTATGAGCCGATTTCGGAACAAGGTCGATGCCCAACAGGCCCATATCTTCAGCCTGCGTGCGGCGGTAGCGATCCTCGCCCTGGTCTGCGCCGGGCTCTGGTATGGCTGGCACTCGGCACCTACCGACCTGACCGTGCATGTCCCCCCCGATCTGCGCTCGGGCAGCACGCGCAAGTGGTGGGACATCCCCTCAGAGAATGTGTATGCCTTCGCTCTATACATCTTCGGTCAACTTAACCGCTGGCCTTCGGATGGCGAACAGGATTACCGCCGCGCTATCTACAGCTTGCAGTCCTACCTGACCCCCGCCTGCAAGGCCTTCCTCGACGGCGACTACGAGTACCGCAAGGCCGCCGGCGAACTGCGCCAGCGGGTGCGTGGCGTCTACGAAATTTTGGGCCGAGGCTATAGCGAGGATCCGGAACTCAGGGTCAAGCAACTCGACCGAGACAGCTGGCTGGTCAAACTCGACCTCAACGCCGATGAGTATTACGCCGCCGAACCGGTGAAACGGGTGGTGGTGCGTTATCCATTGCGTGTGGTGCGTTTTGATCTGGACCCCGAACGCAATAGGTGGGGGATGGCACTGGATTGTTATCAGGGCACGCCGCAAAAAATTTCCCTGCCTGGAGGTGAGCCATGAAGCGGATGTCTACACTGGGACTCACCGTCGCACTGATGTTATGGGGAGCGGCAACGCAGGCCGTCGAACTGATGCACTGGGAACGCCTCCCCCTCGCGGTCCCGCTGGTGATCAATCAGGAGCGGGTGATCTTTGTCGATGAGGCTGTTCGCGTCGGTGTGCCCTCAACCCTGACGGGCAAGCTACGCGTGCAATCAGCCGGTGGCACGCTGTACCTGCGGGCGTCGGAAGCCATTGCACCGACCCGACTGCAACTGCAATCAGTCGCGACGGGCGAGATCATCCTCCTGGACATCGCGGCCACGCCTGGCGATCAACCATTGGAGCCCCTGCGTATTCTCAAGAATGCTCAGGTGCAAGCTACTGAGGCTGAATCTAGCACCGCCCTTGTTCAAAAACGCACGCCGATCCCGGTCGCGTTGACGCGCTACGCCGCACAGAGCCTGTACGCGCCGTTGCGCACCGTAGAGTCCCTGCCCGGCGTACGCCGCGTCCCGCTCAAGCTGCGCACCGAACTGCCAAACCTGCTGCCGACCGAAAACATGTCCGGCACACCCATCGCCGCCTGGCGACTCGGGGAGTACTGGGTGACGGCGGTGAAGTTGCGCAACCGTGGTGCAATGACGGTGCAACTCGATCCGCGCCAGCTTCAGGCCAAGTTGTTCGCCGCGACCTTCCAACATGATTTCCTTGGGCCTATCGGCAGCCCTGAAGACACCACGGTTGTCTACCTTGTCACCCACGGTGCCGGCCTCGAACGCGCCGTGCTGCCTCCGCCCATCGCGCGAGGTACTGACGATGAAAGCTAACGCCTTGCTCAAATGGCTGGTACCGGCTGTGCTGCTCGGCGTGGTGTTCATCATCCTGAAGTCTTGGGTCGCGGGTGGTACCACGCCTTCGCCAGAAAGTCCGACGGCTCAGGACAACCTCCAATTATCCGCCGAGCAGGCCAAGTCGCTCGGTATTGCGGGTGATACCCCACGCGACACGGTTGCCACCTTGGTCGGCCAGGTCAAGGCCATGCGCAGCGACATGCTCGGTCTGAAGAAACACAATGATTCGCTGCAGACCGAGAACAACCGTCTGCGCGAGCGGGAAAACAGTGTCGATTCGCGTATCCAGACAGCGCTTGGCAGCGTTACACAGCAAGTCGAAGAAGGCCGCCGACAAGCTAACGAGGCCCGGCTCAAAGCGGAACAGGACAGTCGCCAGGCCCGCGGTTTGCTAACGCAATTGCAGGAACAGCTATCGGGGCTGACCGGCAAGGGCAAGGATATGCCGATCGGACTGGGGCTTGAGCCGGGCGACGGCGCTCAGTTCGAAGGGCAGCATTCTGCCAATGATGCACTGCAGTGGATTGAGCCCTCGGATGCTCCGTCCACCGACGCCCGGGGCAAAACCAAAACCGCGTCCGCCCTGAGTCTGCCGACTGCCTTCAACTCAATGGAGGGTTTGAAGGACGATGCCATCGACCGCAGCCAGAAGCAGTTGCGCGAGGTTACCAAGGGTGAGCGTGACCAGATACGATCCGCTGATCGTACCGAAGGCGCGAAGCCGGTCTACACAATTCCCGAAAACGCGACATTGATGGGCTCGGTCGCTATGACCGCGCTAATCGGCCGGGTCCCGGTGGACGGCACCGTAAATGATCCCTATCCCTTCAAGGTGCTGGTTGGTCCGGAGAACCTGACGGCCAATGGCATCGATCTGCCGGACGTCGCGGGTGCCGTGATGAGCGGCACGGCATCCGGTGACTGGACCCTGTCGTGCGTACGCGGACAGGTGGAGTCAATCACCTTTGTGTTTACCGATGGCACCATCCGCACGGTGCCTCAGCCGAAGGCGGTGGCCAGCCGCAATGCCTCCACGACCCAGAGTTCGAACACCGACAAGATTCGTGGAGGACTCGGTTACCTGTCCGATCCGTATGGCATTCCGTGCATTGCCGGCGAGCGCCGCTCGAACGCCCAGCAATACCTCGGCAGCCAGAGCCTGATCACGGCGGCCGGCGCCGGTGTCGCCGCCTTGCTCGGGGATGAGCAGAACAACAGCAGCGTGATCAGTTCGGGCGGCAGTACGCTCGGGGTCACCAGCAGCAGTGGCAATACCGCGCTGAATTCAATTCTCAGTGGTGGGGTCAGCGACATCCGCGAGTGGGTCAACAAACTATATGGCGAAGCCTTCGCTGCCGTGTACGTGCCACCGGCCGCACAGGTCGCGCTGCACCTCGACCATGAGATCACCATCGACTACGAGCCCAAGGGCCGGAGCGTTCGCCATGAAAAAGACCATGCCTCTCTACCTGACCTGGATTAGCGTGTTCTGCTGGGTTCTGTCGGGGTGTTCCACCGACATAGACACGCTGCTGCCCCATGGCGAGCAAACTATGATGGATATCTGGAACGGCGCCGGTTCGCAAGGCACTCAGCAGCAACTGCTGGATGCTCGACAGCAGTTACGCCGCCCGCTGGCTCAGGCAGATGTCTCCGCGGCTCTCCAGGAACCGTACACGCGCACAGCGGCGAACGAGATCCGCAACCTGTTCCCGCGCCTCCCCAATCCCGATCTGGTGCTGTACGTGTATCCGCATTTGAGTGGTACCGAGCAGGCACCGGTTCCGGGTTACTCGACCGTCTTTCCGTTCTACCAACGGGTGCAGTACGCATTACCCGGTGAGCGTCAGGAAGACTTGTAGTGCGTACCAGCGATGCGGGCAACCGCACTTCTGCATGGAAAGCCTGGCGCCACCCATTGCGCCCTCGCGCCACCTTGGCCGATGAAGCTGCACTCTATGCGCATAACCCCAGCTTCACCGATCACCTGCCATGGGTCGAATACCTCGACACCGAGCAGTGTTTTCTACTGGATGACAACCGCTCGGTGGGTGCCGTGTTCGAGTTGCTGCCCATTGGCACTGAGGGGCGCGAACCCGATTGGTTGATGGCCGCCCGCGATGCCCTCGAGGATGCCCTGCAGGATAGCTTTGACGAGCTGGACCAAGCTCCGTGGGTGGCGCAGTTTTTCTGTCAGGACGACAACGACTTCACTGCCTACCTGACCCGGCTCACCGATTATATTCAGGACAGCGCGCGAGGCACGGTCTTCACCGAAGCGTACCTGGAACTCACTCGCCGTCATCTGAGGGCCATTGCCAAACCGGGTGGGCTGTTTGAGGACAAGGCCGTCGCACGCCTCCCCTGGCGCGGCAACAACCGACGGGTGCGCCTGGTGGTCTATCGCTGGCTTGAGTCTGACGCTGAAGAGACGGGACTCCTCCCGGTACAAGCCCTGCAACAGGCTTGCGAACGTATTGCGGCTTCGTTGCAGGCATGCGGGGTGCAATCGACGCGAGTCGATGGCCGCAGTCTGTATGCCTGGCTGCTGCCCTGGTTCAATCCGGCCCCCAAACTTAGCGATGAAGAGCCTGAGGACTTCTACCGCCGCGTGGCCTATCCGGAATCGGGCGATGGTGAGTCGCTGGAACTGCCCTTCGATCATGACTTCGCCGAGCGGCTATTTTTCAATGAGCCGCGTTCGGATGTGCATCGCGGACTCTGGTATTTCGATGAGCAGCCCCACCGCGTGATGGTAGTGGACAAGCTGCGCCGAGCGCCCTTGATTGGTCAACTCACTGGCGAAACCCGCAAAGGCGACGCGGTGAATGCCCTGTTCGACCAGTTACCCGAAGGTACGGTAATGAGTCTGACTTTAGTGGTCAAACCACAGGATGTACTCGAGGATCAGTTGAACCGCCTGTCCCGTAAAGCCATCGGTGAAAACCTGGCCTCGACCCAGACTCGTCAGGATGTTGAAGAGGCTCGTGCGATCATCGGTCGCCAGCACAAGCTATACTGCGGCACCCTGGCGTTTTACGTACGCGGTCATGATGAACAGCAACTGCACCAGCACTCCGTCAGCCTGGCCAACGCGCTGCTGGGTGCGGGGCTGCAACCGGTACGCGAAAGCGATGAAGTCGCCGCCTGCAACAGCTACCTGCGTTGGTTACCAATGGCTTACAACCCGGCCCGCGACACGCGTAACTGGTACACCCGCCTGATGTTCGCCCAGCACCTAGCGAACCTCGTTCCAGTCTGGGGCCGCAGCACGGGCACCGGCCACCCGGGTATCACCCTGTTCAATCGCGGCGGCTCACCGTTAAGTTTCGATCCGTTATCACGGCTGGACCGGGCCATGAACGGTCATCTGCTGTTGTTCGGTCCCACCGGTGCCGGCAAGTCGGCCACCCTGGTCACCCTACTGATGCAGGTCATGGCCGTTTACCGCCCTCGCCTGTTTATCGTCGAGGCCGGCAACTCATTCGGCTTGCAGGGCGACTACTTCGCGACACAGGGCCTGTCGGTCAACAAGGTCCAATTGAAACCTGGCGCCTCGGTCAGCCTCGCACCGTTCGCCGCCGCTTGGCGCCTGGTCGAGCAGCCCGACCAGGTAGCCACTCTGTCTATCGATGAGCTGGACGATGAGGTGGTAACCAGTCGCGAAGACCAGCGTGATGTTCTCGGCGAACTGGAAATCACCGCCCGCTTGATGATCACAGGCGGCGAGGCCAAGGAAGAGGCGCGACTGAGTCGAGCCGATCGCAGCTTGATTCGCGAGTGCATTCTCGATGCGGCGCAGACCTGTGTTGCCGCCGGCCGCCAGGTACTGACCCGCGACGTGCGCGACGCCTTGCTGCGCGTCGCAGCTGATCCGCACTTGCCGGAGACGCGTCGTGAGCGTGCCCAGGAAATGGGCGAGTCCATCGACCTGTTCTGCCAGGGTTTCGAGGGTGAGCTGTTCGATCGCGTGGGCACGCCTTGGCCAGAAAGTGATGTAACCATTGTTGATCTCGCCACTTACGCTCGCGAAGGCTACGAGGCACAGATGTCCATCAGCTACATCAGCCTGATGAACACCGTGAACAACCTCGCCGAGCGCGACCAGTACCTGGGCCGACCGATCATCATGATCACCGACGAGGGCCATCTCATCACCAAGAACCCGTTGCTGGCGCCATTCGTGGTCAAGGGCACGAAGATGTGGCGCAAACTTGGCGCCTGGTTCTGGCTGGCGACGCAAAACCTTGCCGACTTTCCCACTGCCGCGCAGACCATGCTCAACATGATCGAATGGTGGATTTGTTTGAACATGCCGCCCGCAGAAATCGAAGAGATCGCACGGTTCAAGAAACTCACGCCGGCACAGAAAGCCTTGCTGCTCTCCGCCAGTAAGGAGCCGGGTAAATACACTGAGGGGGTCGTGCTTTCGAAGAAGCTCGAAACGCTGTTTCGGGCCGTGCCGCCGAGTCTTTATCTCGCCCTGGCCATGACGGAGCCCGAGGAAAAAGCCCAGCGCTGGACCCTGATGCAACAGAACCGCTGCTCAGAACTGGAAGCGGCATATAGGGTAGCTGAACGGATCGATATAGCGCGAGGAATAGAATCCGCCTAGGGGAATCTATTACTCGCACTCTAAATCGAGTGACCAGTTATTGCGGTACGCCCCGTAGCCGCTGCTGAACCCTCAACAGGAATCCGGCTTCGAAGGCATCCTGGCAGTCACCGACAGGAAATGTCTTACGGGTTTGCGCCAGCTCCCACCACAGGGGAATCTCGCCGGGCGTATCAAGCCAAGCCTGAGCACATTGCACGCCACGTTCGATCATCGAGGCAAACTCGTTGCCCCAAGGTGTCAGAAGACTTGGACAACCATCCGCCGCAGGAATTGAAATGTAGTTTTCGTCCATACACACCCTAGATTTCTGATTTATTGTTAGACGTTGGGCCCAGCTTCGAAAAACTTAACGAAGCCAAATGAACGCTCGATAACAGGCATGAGCATCAAATGGCCTAGATCAGTGCAAATGTAGACTATATCCCGTGGATTGAGAGTCCCTCAAGGCGCAATTTGCGCGCATGACTCAAGACTACGAACAGCTTCGTCTGCAGCTGGCGGAAAACATCCGCTTGATGCGACGCGTGAAAAACCTTACCCAAGAGCAGCTCGCGCTCATGGCCGAGGTGGATCGCACGTACGTCAGTCAAATCGAACGATGCACGGGCAATCCGTCGCTATTGGTCCTGTGCAAGCTCGCCAATATTCTCGAAATCACCACAGATCAGCTACTTGCAGAACCCGATGCTCTGCGCAGCGACCTTCACGTCAAATAATAGTCTCACGGCTCACAAATCCGATAGATCCGCCTTCATAATTTCCACTGACAGTCTTCAGTACGTAATCGAACCTGCCCAGGCCATACACTGAGAGCCAGGATCATGCCTGTTGCCTGCTTGTCAATCCCGCCCACAAAGCTACGGCCCTTGGCGATGAGTATCCTGCTGGCGTGCGGCCCAAGCGTGGCGCTGGACACCGGCAGCATCACGTCCTCCGTACTTTCGCAAAACTGCCTCGACTACAGGGTCGTCGGTATTTGTTTCTGGCTTCTCTGCACGCCCTTCGGCTGCACAATCAAAACCTCGACCAAGGTTCGTCATTTCACTCCTGAATTGGTGGTCTCGAGCTACGCCACCACCGGCAATAACCCTTGGACCGAGATGGCCACCCTCTCCTCGCCCATTCGCGGTGCGGAAGGCGGCGGTAACCTGATCACCTCGAACACCCACCGCGACAACCTGCCCCGCTTTAAGAACGTCGATGGTATCGGCCACCCCGGTGGCTGGATCGCCACGCAACTGGCTTCGCAATCCGGCTATGCCTGCGCCAGCGGTGCAACTGCACTCATGCCTTACTACCTGAGTACCCTCGACTCACTGGCCTGGCGCCATGGCATCCCGGAAGGTTTCTACCCCGAGTCGCTCATGCCGGGGCTCCGTGAAATCGGTAGTCAGGCCTCGGGAAACATGTGGGGCAACGTTTATCCCCGGCAGGGCTTTCTGGTACAGCCCGACGATTTCAAGGCGGCCGCGGTCATGACGCAACGAGCCGGCGATGTCATCACCCGTAACGGACAACCGCATGTGTACTTACCGCTCATGCCCGCCAAACGTGACGGCTACTGGCCCCCCGGCCCGATCGTTGAAAACGACGCTTCGACCCACAAATGGCAATTGCTTTACCCCCAGGTTCAACCGACTTGCGCCATCTTCCCCAGCGATCCGGTGCAGAGCGCGGATGGCGGCTACACCTGGTCGCTGTGGCGTCCCTATAGTTGCTGCAAACGTGAGGGGCAAACCTTTCTGTTCAGCATCGACTTCGAAAGAGGTGCTTCATGAGTCGGCTTCTCGCACGACCATGGTTGGACGTGATGAGTCTGTTGCTCTGTGGACTGCTCGCCATGGCCACTCATGCCCACGCCGCCGAGGACGATTACCGCCTGGGTACTCAAGGCGAAGTACTCGACGACCGAGTGATGTACACCATTGGTGGCGGCTCGGCAGTCGGCTCACCGAGTTCGCTCTACCGACCCAGTGGCCTTGGAGTCGGGGGGTCCTGGCGAGCGAACATGATGTGCGGAAACATGAGCCTCACCAATACCCTGCAAAACCAGCTGAACGGCGTCACCGAAGGTTTCCAGCAGATCATGGGCAGCATCGTGCAGAACGCGACCCAAGCGGTGATGTCGCTGCCGGCCTTGATCATCCAGCGCGCTAACCCCGGACTCTATGAGTTGCTGAGTAACGGGGTGATGCAGGGGCGTATCGACTTCGATCGTTCCAAATTGACCTGCCAGGCCATGGCCGAGAAGATGGCGGACAAGGTCGGTCAAGCCGACTGGGGCGCGCTGGCGAAGAACCAGGAAATGCAGGGCAATCTGGAGCAAACCGGCGGTGATGCTGTGGCCGCGGTGAAAAACACCGAGGCCCGTAACGGCAGCAATGGGGTTTCCTGGGTCGGCGGCCAGAAGGCTGGAGGTAGTGGGCAGCCCCCCATCCGGGTGACTTCCGACGTAGTGCGAGCAGGCTACAACCTGCTGCATAACCGGTCGATGGATGACAGCGCCTCGATCAGTAGCAGCGACTGCTTAGGCGGGGCTATTTGCCAGACTTGGACCTCGCCGCAAGAGGAATCCGAATGGGCCGTCCGCGTACTGGGCGAGAGCGAAGTCTCGACCTGCGACAGCTGCGAAACCCTGCGTGCCACCGCCGGCAGTGGATTGACGCCGCTGATCCAGGAGGCCTACAGCGAACGTCTCAAAGCCCTGCAAGGGCTGCTGTCCGGCTCACTTTCGCCCACCCCTGACAATCTGACTAAAGCCTCGAGCCCGATGCTGACGGTGACCCGTGGCGTGATCGAAGCCCTGCGTGACGACCCTGACCAGGATCTGTTGGCACGGCGCCTGGCCAGTGAAACGGCCTTGTCCAGCGTGCTCGACAAAGCGCTTCTGCTACTGCGCACGCTGCTAGCAGGTAGTCACGAACCAAACATCGCCTCCGCTGAGCCGGCCCAAACCGCCTTGACAAAAAATATCGACGCCCTGGAGCGCGAAATACGTCTGCTACAAACCGAGCTGCAGGTCCGGCAGATGCTGGCCACCAATACCGCCAGCCTAGTACTCGATCGGCATGCCGGTGGTGCCGATGCTTCGCGTACCGTCGAGCAAGGCGACCCCGAGCCCGGCCGACTCAATGACGCTGACGCCCGGCGCAAGTGAAGCCATGAAACGCTCACTGCTGTTCACTCTGCTTTCAGGTCTGGGATTTGCAGCGGCGATGATCCTCACCGCCGCATTGGTCGCCTGGATCGGCCGCACTGCGTTGGGTAGTTTCGAGGCCTGGCAGCAGGCATTCGAATCCGCACGGCCCTATCTGCGGTGCTGGCGTGCCCTGCTCTACGGCGCCCTCTTTGCGCTCTGGTGGGATCTGCTTCGGCGCTACCGACATCGACCACAGGATCGACTGCGTGTGAAGCACATCGGAGCATTAGGGCTCGTGCTCTTTATCTGCGTCGAACTCACCCGACTGTGAGGTCATTACCATGCTCATGAGCACAAACAGCTACCTGGAGTTTTACCTCTCTCTGCTCGCCTGGATCATCAACAACGGCCTTTGGAGTGTTCTGTCCGACACCGGGCTATTCGCCGCGCCCTTTGGTGCAATCATCTTGCAGGAATGGTTGTCTGCCCGTCAGCAAGGTGCGGATGAGGGCAACAAGGGACTGCTCTCGGTGCCACGGATCGAGAACCGGTTGTGGCTGGCCTACATCATCGTGTTGTTCGGCTGCGCGCCGGTCTTTCCGTTGAGCCTCTCGTCAATGACGTTCGATGATGCGGCGAGTCAGCGCTGCGGCGTAAGTGTGGCCAAGCCAGCGGAAACTGCCTGGGGGACGACGTTCAATACCATCGGCGGGCGCTCCGCCAATGTGCCGATCTGGTGGTTTCTGGTGCATGCTTTGAGCAAAGGCGTGACTGCGGCAGCCACCGCCTCCATCCCTTGCGCACCGGATATCCGACAAATGCGCATGGAGATCGACAGCTCGCGCATCGACAGCCAGGTGCTGTTGCAGGAGGTCGCCGATTTTACCCGCGACTGCTACGGCTATTCCCGTTCTCGGCTGTTTACCAACCGTCCCCAGTTGGACAAGGCTCAAAGTCATGATGCGTCCTGGATCGGCTCAAGCTATTTTCTTGATACGCCCCGCTACTACGATACGGATCGTTCACGCACGCCGCGAGTCAGCTGGCCCTATGACGAAAGCCGCGATGTTTCCTTGCCGCGGTTGGAGAATGGCGCGGGCTACCCCACCTGCAAGCAGTGGTGGAGCGATAGCGGTGTCGGGTTGCGCGATCGCTTGATCCCACAGGTCGATCCTTCGCTGCTGACTCAGCTGAAAGGTTGGTTGACTGGCCGTTCGAGCAACGAGATCGAGGATGCCACGCTGCGCGAGCTGGTCAGCCCGCGCCAGCAATCGATGTCCATGTCGCCCGGACAGGTGTATCAGGACTATGGCTCCAGCGCTCGTGGCGGCTCGATCAATCAGGGACTCAATAACCTGGCCACCAATACCGGGTTGGCCCTCGGTTCTTTCAGCAACTTCCCGGCAATGAATGCACTACGCGCAGCCTTGCCGATGGTGCAGGCGTTCCTGATAATGGGCGTCATCATCAGCTTGCCGCTGATCCTGCTGGTCAGTACCTACCAGTTGAAGACCGTCATGACGGTGACGTTTGCGCTGTTCACCTTACACATGCTGAGCTTCTGGTGGGAACTGGCGCGCTGGGTCGACTCCAGCATGCTCGATACCCTGTACAACCAGGTTTCGGCTTCCAATCAGGTACTGTTGTCGCTGCCCACATCCGGCTTCATGGATGGGACTGTCACCGCGCAGGTGATCGAGTATGTGATGGGGGCGATGTTCATCGTGCTACCAATGGCGTTTCTCGGGGCAATGAGTTGGGCCGGATATAGCGTAGGTTCAGGCGTAGAAGGAATGCTCAGCAGGGGAACCCACGCAGCACAGACAGCGAGCTCTAACGGGACCTCTCAGTTGATGAGCGGTGCAAGAATTGTTTCGGGTAAATCGAGTTCAAAATAACCAGGAGCCTACTTCAGAGAACCCCATTTATCGTAACGCTCAGGCCAAGACGTTCTATGCATTGGATCATCGAGACCGTCACTACCTGAAGTGCATGAACCCTGAAATGGGATAGCTGCTAATAGGACAATTGTGCACATCAGCACAAACAACCAGAAGCTGACAAAAAGAACTGCTCCGAACAGAGCGAACTTAGCAGTCAGAAAACTCCCACGAACAAGTAATTCACCTGCGGGCACACCTGCGGTCTCCGCACGCTCAACCACGTGGGATTCAAAAGTTTTTAGCCTACTATAACCACGTTTCACCGACACACCACAGGCATACGCCCAGCGGTGGGCACGTGAACTCTGAACAGGTTGTTGAGTTGGCATGGTCTCGCCCTCTTCTGAGCGTTTCATGGTTGAGCTTAGAGGAATAGCCTACTACCGAAAACGGCCCATGCCTGACCGTTTATCAGTTTCCCCGGTCGAAAAATCCTCATTGGAAGCCAGAAGAAAAGCTCCGCGAAACATCGTCTCTACAGCTATTGACCCAGATAAATCGTCCGGCTAAATACAAGGTGCGGATCGCTGTTATCGACAGCACTTTCCCAGGTAGCCAGAACCTTCAAGGCTACGTCACTTCGATGATGGTTCCCCCCAAGTGCGATTAGCGTTCGGTGGCTCGCACGATGACCGTTTCTACGGTAATGAACGCCTACTGCTCTTATGAGCGCCTTTCGAGCTCTGCTCGTGGGGTAAGCCCTCTTGATTTTCTTCAACCCACTGCGGGGAAATCTTTCTCCGCACGGGACAGGTTTCTTCGCGTTTTCAACGGAGACATACCATGCCCGACTCACTTACACCGGAAACACTGAACACCCTTCGGCTGCCCATCGTGTTCACTCCTGGCGCGTGGCAACGCGCAGTACTGCTCGATCAATCCGATCACGCTGAGAAGCTGCAGGTCGATCGGTTGAGCCACGTATTGCGCGCAGCCTTCGAGGCCCACCTGGCCTTTCCACACAAGCCTTACGTGCTGTTCGAGGTAATGCATATTGAACCAGCCGATCACTTAGGCCACGACCCGTTGCTGCAATTGAGTCTGAGCTTACTCCAAGAACCGGATCAGCCCGGCGCATTGCTGATAGCGCTTGCAGGAGAACACCAGCGCTAAGCGCAATTGGCGGTGTTCAACTCCACATTCGGACGGCATGCAAGACCTGCATCAATCCAGCACATCACCCAAACGGGGAACCCTCCCCGACGGGCACGGCGTTCCTCCGTTTTTCTCTCGAGGAAATTGCCATGCGCGATATCTACCAAGACGTGACAGACAAGCTCGTTACTGCGTTAGACCAAGGCGTTGCACCCTGGATCAAACCCTGGTACTCAAGTGGTTCCGCTTGCATCAGTCATCAACCCTACCCCGTCAACGCCATCACGCGACGTCCGTATTCGGGCATCAATTTACCGCTGCTCTGGACCGAGGCCAGGTTGCAGGGGTTCACTCAAGATCGTTGGCTGACTTTCAATCAAGCCAAAAAAGCTGGCGGGCACATTCGTAAGGGTGAGCACAGCACTCTGGCGGTGCTCTACAAGCCGATGGAGCGCGAGGAACAGACCGAGTCAGGCCAACCCGTACTCGATGAAAAAGGTCAGCCTAAGGTCGCTCACTTCGGCATTCTCAGGACGCATTTTCTGTTCAACATCGAGCAAACGGACGGGCTCGAAATGCTCAATGACGCCTTGCTCGAGACGGAACAGAGTGATCCCTTCCAACCCAACAGCGCCGCGGAAAATCTGCTGTTAAGTTCAGGTGCACGCATCGTTCATCGGCCCGTCGACGAAGCCTTTTATCACCCGATTAAGGATCTCATCCAACTGCCGACAAAAGCACAATTTCACGATGAAGGCGGGTACTACGCCACGGCACTTCATGAACTGACGCACTGGACCGGGCATCACGCTCGGTTGCAGCGCGAAGGCGTGACCTCTGCCTGTCCGTTCGGGTCGCCAGGCTACGCGTTTGAGGAGTTGATCGCAGAGATGGGCGCTGCTTTTTTATGTGCCTACGCCGGTATACAGGGGGAGCTGCGGCACGAGGGCTACATCGACTCCTGGCTCGGCCTGCTCAAAGCTGACAAACGCGCGATCTTTCGCGCCAGCGGTCAGGCCCGAAGCGCCTCGGAGTTTGTACTCACCCTGGAGCAGCAACGGAAGCGGATGGTGATGGATGATTCACGATGCATGAACGATGGAGTTTGATCATTACCTCACCGCTGCAATCGCATCAAAGGGCCCAACGCAAGTTGTGCCCTTTTTTTCTGCGCCCAGAAAACCCCATTCCGTTGGGCTCTAATTCAAAGAGTCAGGGATGGGCACATCCCCGCAACCCGTCATTCCTCATCCAGGTTCTGCGCCAGATAATCCACCAGCTCGAGGGGACTCCGACTGTCGATCACCTTGTAGATCAGATCGCGTTTGCTACGCGGTAACTTCTTGACCACGCTCTTGGCCGAGGCCCTGACAGCTTCGTCGGTTCCATGGATACGTGCCGCGAGCAGCAGCACGAGCGTGGCGTCAGTGAGGTTCATGGCAAGCCCCAAAAAATATGCACCGCAGTGTACCGACTCTTTTCTTTTCCATACTACCCCCAACAAAACGATGCCTAGCCGTATCCATATTCCAATTGCTATACAAAGGGATACGAGCCAAAAGGACGGATAAGGGTTGGAAGGGAATGGGTGCTCAAGGGTAAAAGCTCTATCCGAAAAGGCTAAAAGGCCACTGACCCAGCCACATCACGGAGATTACGATGCTTAGCCTATTTCGCCGCAAAAGGCAGAAGCCCACTCCGCCACCGCCCGTCAACGTCGCCGAAGGTTACCTGCCCATCGAATCGGCTCAAAGCTTGTTAGCCGCGGAGCACCGCCGCCAGTTGCTCGATCGCATATGGCAGTACACCGCCCTCTCCCACGCGCAGTTCATCCAGCTCTATTTGAATCCGATCCATCGCTACGCCGAACAGGTCCAGCAACTCCCGGCCAGCGAGACACACCACCACGCTTATCTCGGAGGCATGCTCGACCATGGACTGGAACTGGTCGCCTGCAGCTTGAAACTGCGGCAATCGTATCTGCTTCCCACCGGCGCCGCGCCCGAAGACCAAGCCGCCCAGACCGATGCCTGGTCGGCTGGCATCGCCTATGGCGCCCTGCTGCATGACATCGGCAAGATCGCCGTGGACCTGCTTGTTGAACTCCAAGATGGTCGTGTTTGGCACCCTTGGCAGGGTCCGCTGGATCAGCCCTATCGTTTTCGTTACATCAAGGGTCGCGACTATCACCTGCACGGCGCAGCTGCAGGTTTGCTCTACACCCAGATTCTCGACCGCTCCATCCTCGATTGGCTCAGTGGATTCCCTTCACTGTGGGCCAGTCTGCTGTATGTCCTGGCGGGTCAGTACGAACGTGCCGGCGTGCTCGGCGAGTTAGTGACAAAGGCCGACCGCGTCTCCACCGCACAGAACATCGGTGGTAACCCCAGCAAGGCGCTGCAAGCGCCGATTCATTCGCTGCAACATCACTTGATCAGCGGACTGCGTCACCTGGTTCAGCACGAGCTGAAACTCAATCAGCCGGGTGCCGCGGGATGGCTGACCCAGGACGCGCTCTGGCTGGTCAGCAAGACGGTCACGGACAAGCTGCGAGCCTATCTGCTGTCGCAATCGATTGAGGGCATTCCCTCATCCAACATCGCTGTGTTCGACGAGCTGCAATCGCATGGGCTGGTCGAGTCGACCCCGGAAGGTAAAGCCATCTGGACCGCTATTGTCGCGCAGGGGAACTGGCAGCAGAGCTTTACCTTTCTGCGCCTTCAACCGACATTGATCTGGGGGAGCGAAGACCGGCCTGAGGCTTTCAACGGAACGGTGAGCGTTGCAGCCGATGATCACTCGACTGACACTTCGACATCCCCACCAGCCCCTAAGGCAGGCGGAACAGGATCGCATCAAGACCAATCGCTGGAAGGTGCTATGGCGATGGAGGATGCCGGCTACCTCGATACATTGTTGGACATTTTCGAAATGGGAGAGCCCGATATGCGCGATATGACGTCGGAAAATGCTCTCGAAATCTCAGATCATCCTTCGAATAACCTTGGCCAGGCATTCCTGAATTGGGTCAGAGAAGGCATTCGCAGTCACAAGTTAATCATCAACGGCAGTAAGGCTAAAATCCATACAACGAGTGGTAGCGTATTTTTGGTAAGCCCTAGTCTATTTCAATGCTACGTCCAAGAGTTCCCGAAGGCTCCAGGCATCCAAGGTGTAAGCGAAGGATGGCGCCGCGTTCAAAAACAGTTTGAAAAGTTAAAAATCCACAGGAAGACCGAAAACGGGCAGAACATATGGACTTTACAAGTAGCAGGTAATCGCAAAAAATCGACGCTCAAAGGATACATACTTGAGCGTCCCGATTATTTACTAGACGAACCACATCCTGACAATCCATTTCTCAGCATTCATAAAAACCATGAATGATGCGAAGCAACGTTTGTTCAGGAGTTTACGGTCTGAGCAACAATGCATACTCTCTAACGCCTTTAGACTTGTGCTTACCCTGACCTTTATAAACATGGTTGACAGCAAAGAATTCAACCTCTTTGGTTAAAGGAGAAACCAAATCTATGACTGTTTCAATCGAGGCTACCCCAGTGCTTGAATAACTCCAAAGACAACTCCAACCCCTATTTAAGCAAGCAGAGATTATATCCGCGATCAAAACGTCTATCTGCGAAGTATTCCTTGTCGCAAATGCCGATGCAAAACGTCCAGGATCACCTCTTTTAGGCATAGATGCTTTATCCCTAACTTCAGGATAATCATAACGAACCAAAGTCTCCAGAATATGATAATATCTGCTATATTCGTCACGGGTATATGGAGGATCCAGATATACGCAAACCTGTTCCCCTCGGAAAAGCTCATCCGCCGTAGCAACAGCCTCATGCCAAGGTCCCAAAATTGGAACAACTGGATATTTTATATTTGAACTCTCAGCCCCAAGACTCGTAAGTCGAATGAAAAACTCGTGTGCGACCGACAACCCTCGACAAACAACAAGGTCAGGCGCCAAAGCTTCAAGCCTCTCGAATGAACTACCATCAAATTTAGGTTGAGCGAAATGTCCCCCATAAGAATAAGCACAAGAGCTCACCGCACAAATTAGAGCGCCTAACGCCCAAGATCTTTGCGAATCATCAAGAATTTGATCGATAGCATATCGTAAACTATCAATTTCAGCCGCCTGACGCACACCAAAAAAAAGATTGGCATAATACATACTAAATAGCAGATACGGATGTGTGCCTGGCGCAACTTTACGAGCATCAATTAACGCATCCAAATACTCATCAGACTTTGCTTCAGCATTATTTATACGAGGGTAGCTAACTATCCATCGACCGAAATCATCCAGCATTTCTGGGGAAAGCTCAGATGATAAAAAATCATTCTCCAAATCAATCTGGGTTTTGATATATTCAGGCATTAACTCGTAGTGCGCTCTAGCCGCACCCAATACACCTTCCGCAATGACTGTGGCGTCGTCCGCGCCAAGGCCACCGCCTTGTACCATCGCTAGATGAGTAGAAAAACTCTGAGCATCAGAAGCATATGTACGCCACTCTCTACTGAAAATCCCAGAAGTAGCGCCGGACCCACACATCAAATCCAAAACTATAGTTTCTGGGGGAAAGAAAGTATGCACTATCTCAGAGAGGTATGGGCCTAAAAATGCTTTTGACCCCATATAGTGTGCTGATCTTGAAAACTGAGTGACACGCGAGCTAAGTGATGAGGACGCGCGTGACTTTGCCAGACGGATTCGTTTTATTAACTCTTTCGACTTGGTCGTCACCTCAACAGCACCCAGCAACTCTTGCTGCCAACTATCGGACTCAACGTCACTGCTACTTTTCTCAGCTTGCTCAATCCAATGAGGAAGAAGCTGAAGAAAAACCTCATTACCTTCTACTTCAACATCTTCTCCAACTAACCCCGCACTTATAACTGTGCCCGCCCCTAGGGGCAAATCTTCAGTAGACGGAAAAAGACTTGTGGGATGCGGATTTGTATAATTCAATGACCTTGCATGATTAGTAAGCGCTGACAAAATCTTAACCTGCGTCGCAGAGTACAACGCCTTATCAGCACCCGAAATGGCGCAAAGTATTTTTTTCGACAGCCAAATACTTTCATCCTCGGTGAGAGTAGACTCAAGCGATTTAACTTTGACGGGGGAAGTACGTTGGTATTCACTCATCTTTATCACCTATTTTAGTCGCAAATACCAATAAACCAAAAGGTGACATCTCAGTTTCGATTTTATACAAATGTGTTGCCAACAGTGCTTTCTGAAAAGCCGCGAAGCCTTTTGACTTATGAAAATTCGCCGCCCAAAGGCCATCTTTGCGAATCAACTCGGAAAGCTTTATAAGCTCATCATGAGGAATCGTTTCATAATGCATGACATAACAACTCAACATCAGATCAAATTTTTCAACTGATATGTCATGAAGCTCTCCATCCTCAAAGACGTCAAGACCATTTTTTTTGGCCAACTCTCTATTTTCAGCAACAAAATCGTAACCTCGCAACAAGATCCCTTCGCGCGCAAGAGAACTGGCCATCACTGTCCCAGGTCCACATCCAAAATCTAATATAGATTTCAGAGGGTTTTCACTCCTCCGCTGTGCACCTTCGAAAAGTGCGTGATAGCATGAAATATTCCTACCAGCATCAATCAGGTTGTTATAGACATCACCTGCAACTATAGAAAACAGCAGATGAACGACCTCCTGCTGCAGGTCGATTTCACCCATGCAATCTATATAGCAGGATTCAAATATCTTTAAAAACCCACTTTCTATTACTTGTACGAGACACCCCACGGGCAACCCATCTTTAGTTGCTGGAATCTCATAGAGGTAAAAATTTTTGCTTTGGCCTACTTCTTGAAAACCGAACAAGGCAATCCACTCTAGCAGTGGAACTCTACTTTTGCGCACACCAAGGAAAGCCACCATTAGTCACTCGCGGAGTCGACAATCTGTTTAGCCACACGGGTATGGAACTCATCGCTACCTATGTGCAGGCTCAAAGCGACATAGTTAAGCTCACCCAATTGAAGGCCGTCTGGCGACACCGCTACTCCGGCAATATTCGCTATTTTATTTATCAAGTCTTCAGCCAATTTAATCGAGCCATATAGACTGTAAGGAAATCCGATAAATGCCTCTACCGTTCTCCAAACAAAAACAAAATCTAAGAATGTAGCCGATGGAGAAGCAAATCGTGGCGTGGCCCAGACAGAGATCAATCCAAGAGGCCTAGGCTCACCATGCTCATCTGGGACGTGAGGAACTACTAAGCAAGCACGTCGAGTGGATCTGGATTTTTTGTGGTGGCCAACGTAGCGGGCTGAGTAAGATACGAAAGCATCAATCTGGCCAGCACTTTCAAGCCCCTTACGGATGATTCCATCATCAGACAACAATACGGTGCTCGCATATTGCTCCAAATTTGGTAATTGATCGGCTAAGTAATCCGGAACGCGGTCAATAAGAGGAGACATCAATTTTAGCTTAAAGGCTATTAGCTCTCTTTGTTCTTGCCCTGAATCATCTATTGAGAAACGAATTTTTTCGGCTTTTCTAAGTGTATCAATAATAATCGGATAGGCTTCACGTGAAGTCTTACAAACAATTCCCTCACTCTGGTCTAGCGCCGCGGCAGAAATCATTGGCCTCTTGAGAGAGTAGTCGTCTCGATGCGCAACCGTATCATCTGAACGTTCATCACCAGAAAACGACAAATAGCAATTATACAAGGCATCAAGCAACGCATCACTATTATTGACAATCAATACTTTGCCATTCAACTGCTCTTTTATTTTCGCAACCTGATTGGTTGTAAGACCGGTCAGATTGGCAATCTCATCATTCGACCAAGCTCCAAGATCAGTAAGTCGCTTAAAAACCTCAGTACTTTCTGGAGTATCTCCCCACACCAAGACAGGCGCAGGATTTTTAGCTTTATTTAAAGCTGATACTACTTGTGCAAGGGCTGCCTGCCAAAAATCTGGCAGTCCTCCACCAGTTCGGGGCCTAATATCAACTCTGACATGGTCAATTAAAAAGTCAGGTGGTAGTTTAGCTCCGCCGGGAGTCCGCGGCTTCTGGTCAAAGCCGATTTGCACTCCCACGGCTACACCTTCCTTTTCATTTTCCGAGCCCTTTCCTACCAGACTTCCGAATGAAATACTGCCATGGCCTCTTTCATCCAAGTCTCCCCACACCTTTATCTCATCGATATACACGGCACATTGTACGGAGGACTCATCAAACATCACTGATAAAGTCTCGGCCGCACTCGCTGGCCACTTGTGATTTATCGCTGCTCTAGATAAGGCATGCATCACTGCAAGGGTAATAGAACTTTTAGAAATACAAAGCCCGTCCCCCGAGCGATTCAACAAATATCGCTCGTCACACTCATCTGTGATCGCTACCCCAAACCAGGAGATGACATCAGCGACTGCTGCCTCGACTTCCTCAGGTTGTGGCGGAAAACTCGTTAGCAAAGACACTTGATGCACTATGAGGTTAAGTCGCTCGTCAACAAAGCAATTCTCAAAAAACTGTCGGCTTTTTGAAAAGCACAAACCGAGCTTAAAAAAATCAGATAGTGAGACTGGATACTTTACTGAGTCAAACTGATCTTCTGAACTTTGAAAACTAACGGTCCCTCGTTTTTTTTCTTTATGCTCGTCTCCGGACTTGGTTAGAGCCTCACACATTTTTTTAATACCATGAATATCTTTAGAAACATCATCGATACTTTTAGTAATCACTCCGGCGGTCATTCCAATACGCAGCTTTTTCTCGCCAAAAGATAAGCCATGTATTTTTGTTCTTAACTCCCATAGCCGCGCACTGATATCCATAGGTCTATCACACGGCAACACTAAAATAAACTCATCACCTCCGTCAATGAACGCTAATCCGCCCAGCACCCGACACAATTTGTGCATCTCAGCGTACACTTGACGTATTGCTCTATCACCTTCGTCATGGCCGCATTGGTCATTAACTGATTTAAACTTATCCAAATCAATATAGACCACAGATAGCTGAGGAATGTTATCAAGACTGGACATAGGCACGATAGAGTTTTTAAACATCTCTTCTGCACCGGCAGCCTTTAAATAAAGGCCGCCATGATTATTCCTGTACTCGCTACCCCAAACCTCCACCAGAGAAGCAAATAGCTGATGCAGTTTCTGTTGTACATTGAGATCGGCTGACTGGGACTTATCAGTGATGTACAATTCAATAGTGACGCCAGCGCTATTTATGCGATCTATAACGAAAGGGTCACCACTGCACTGCCCCCATTCATGAGATACGTCTTGAATGGTAACTTTTAGTCCTAGCTTAGATAAGCCAAACGCCTGTTCTACCTCATTTAGGCGTTGTTCAAGCTCGGCGGGAGAAATAAAATAGTTTATTGCGTCGCTTTTCAGCTTCGCGATTGGGTCTCTTGATCCACGACTTTTCAGAATCATGCTTTCCTTGCCTTTCCAAATAAGCGCTGAGCGCGACGGACAATTTCCAGTACATCAATTGCAGCCTTTCCTGCGCCATGCGTAGAGTAAAATTTACTCGAAGCCCTAGCCGCATCAGACGAATCTTTTACACAGACGCTAAGTCCTGCCCAAGTTAGCAACTCCACGTCATTATCATTATCCCCAACAGCTAAAACATATTGAGGCAATATTCCGTATCTATCACAGAGAACCTTCAGGCCCAGCGCCTTAGAGGATCTCATAGGTCGCAATTCAATATATACGGAACCGCTGGCCGTGACTGAAACGCCTGGTAATAGATTCAATCGGGATACAATGCATTTTTTTTCTTCGGGCGATGGTACTGCTACCAACATAGCGACCACTTTATCAGCAGAGAGATCTATATCCGAAAAATCTCTCACCATCATCCCGTTAAAATCCAGCTCAGGCTTGCGAGTTTCACCTTTGAAGAAAACACTTTCCGTAGATGAATAATCACTTATAAGCTTCGCTTCAGGATCAACCGTGTAAATAAAAAGTCCCGCACTAGAAAATTCAGAAAGCAAGTTAATAACATCAACCACCACATCTTCGGCGATTACTTCATGGGCGACAAGCGCCTGTTTTTCAGGCTGCATTACGACACTCCCGTTATATAAAACAAGAGGAACCTTACTGAAGCCGCCGAGTTGTTTTACCGTTGAGGATACTCCTGTCAGGGTCCGCCCTGTCGCTAATGTTAAATGTAAATTACGACCAGGACCGCTTAGCAACGAGAATAACTTTATTAATCGATTTCCAAGCGGATCCTGAGGCCGCAATATCAACGTGCCATCCAAATCAAAGGCAATTAGCTTCACCTTAGCGAATGGCAACAACTCGCTTGGGTCACACAGGGCCCCAGGCAAAGGCTTGGGATTATTTATCAATAACGAACACATGATGAACCTGCCGCCTTGTACCGTTAGTTGACTGATAACCAAGAGCTGGAACTTGATGAACCTTTAAATCCCCAAGCTTTGATAAAGATTTTTCCAAATCTGAAATAGATATGTAAGCACCGTCTGCATACTGCAATACAAGACGAGACCAACAAACTGAATCTATCAACTCAAGTAGATACGGCAACTTCATAGCATCTCTTATTTCTTTTCCCTCAGAAGATCGAATCAAGGGAAGCCCCGACTTACTGGCGTCATCAATCTTAACAGGCTTCAATTTAGCAAGTGTCTCTGGCAGATGATAGTATCTCGAATAGTCCCTATTATTATAAGGAGGATCAAGATATAAAACATCAAAACTTTTCCCTGACAAATAACTCAGAGCATCCGCCTGTACAGCTGTACCTGGAATCCCGTCAGTAATACCATCAAACCATTGAAAAGAAAAATTCTTAAGAGACTTCCGATCCCACCCCTTCAAATAGGCATAGTAAGTTCCTGCCGTATTTGCAACGGAATCCATGCTATTAAGAAGAGACGCTACTAAATATTTCTCCTCATTAAGATTGATCCACTGCATCTTCTTCCAAATCCCAATCTGTCGCCACGCACCGCCAATCTTCGCGGCATTAGCTGCAGTAAAGAAGGCTCTCTTTGAAGAGTATTCTCGTACGAACCAAGGCGATGTAGATGCGGTATTATTCAGTAGCGTCAATAGATCGAAGTTGTCTGAGACGCTCAATTTTTGTTTAAGACAGGTGAAATCAGGTTCAGACACGCATGAGATCCGCACGTGCTGAAATGCATTAGGAAAGCTTAGTACGTCACATGTTGTGACCGCGCAACCTCGCTTCTTAAATTCGGCGCCTATATTACCAAGGCCCCCAAAAGCATCTGCTGCGGTTGCTTGACCCATATCATCCAAAGCCAAATCGGCTACTAGCGAAGCTGTCGATGCTTTGGAGCCAAAATATCTAAACATTATCAAACTCGATCATCAAAGGCCCTTAGGCGGCAGCGCGACCCAAAAATCAGCTATCGTACCATAGCGCACGACGGCCATCTCCCTGTCTCCAGAGGCCAACGCGACAACTTGGAGGTCCACGTACGATGAAGCCAACCGTTAGCGTGATTGCCTGTCTAGGATGGGGCTCACTTGTGTGGGATCCGCGCGAGCTGCCTTCCAGGGGAGGCTGGCGCCACGATGGGCCTATGCTGCCGATCGAATTCGGGCGCGAGTCCGGAGCCATGAAAAACCAACGAGGTAACAAAATGTCGTTGGTCATATGCCCCGGTAGCGCACGGTTAAGGGCTTACTGGACAGTTCTTGACGTTCCGGACATGGGTACAGCGCGTATATGCCTAGCTAAGCGCGAGGGTATTCCCAAGAATTGGCAAACAGACATCGGTTTCGCTGATCTTCTCAATGATCATGCGCTAGGCATGGAAGCCGACACCATTACGTCTTGGGCGGCACACATGGGGCTCGCTGGCGTTGTCTGGACGAACCTATCTCACAAATTCAACAACGAGCATGTGTTACCCAGCGAAACCGAGGTAATTACGTTTCTGCGCTCTCTGGACGATACCAATCGAGAGGTTGCGGAGCGCTACGTCCGTAACACTCCTACTCAAATCGATACTATCTACAGACGAGCGATTGAGAAGGAGCTTGGTTGGCTACGCTGCGACTAATTCATTGAGGCTACTCTCAAAACAACTCAAATCTCGAATTGAGATGTCCCATCCATGAGGTACGACAGAGGGCGCAACCGAGGCAGAATTTGCGCCTCGACTGCCTGTAAAGCCAGGCTAGAGCCATGGCGAATGTTTTTGAGGGGAGAACAACCTTAACTGTATTTACAGGCTTCGGGCTAACCACGCTTTTCGGCGCAGCTAAGCGTCAACCGCAAGCACGCAAGCACGGCATCGATAGTTATAACAATCAGACTACTGCGTTTGATCGGCCCTATACTTCCATCAGCAGGAAGTTAATAGCCTCCATCGACCGAACCTCCACCACTGGAAATACGTGATATCCGATGACTCTACCGGAGTTTGAGTGAACGCCCGGATCAACACACTAGCAACAGAGAGCTCCGCTCTACCTATATTCATCGTCCGGACCATGCCTCGCGGACTTTCCAGATCTGCACCCCAAGAACGATCATCTTCGCTTTTTTAGGTTCTTGCACTGGTACTAGCTACCCGTATACACAAGACTCGAATACCTATCAGATAGCAACTCTACCGAGATCCAGGATATCCGCGGGAGTAAATGTAGGAGTGGTTTTGTAGGCATGAAAAAGCCCAACCTAAGAAAATTGGGCTAACTCATTGAAAAATATGGTCGGGACGGAGTGATTCGAACACTCGCCCCCTAGCACCCCACGCTATTAATCAGCCGACTTCCACTGCGCACTCAGACACCCCGTTGAAATTCGCCCGGTATGCGGCATGTATGCTTCGGGCGTAGGCGGAGAAACGCCGCCCTCTAGCGCATCTATTAAATCCGCCCAATATTGCATCATCCTACGTCTCGGCTCGACGTATTCTGCATGATTGTATGCAGCCCGAATTTGGTTGGTATCAGCGTGTGAAAGCTGCGCCTCAATCCACTCTTCTACAAAGCCAACCTCGTTGAGCGCCGTTGAAATGGTGGCCCTGATGCCATGCCCGGTGAGCCTTCCTTTGTACCCCATGCGACTGATCGCAGTGTTAAGGGTATTTTCACTGATCATTTCCTGCTGTTCGTATCGGTGAACCAGTAGGTACCGCGCACCGCGCGCCCTTAACTGCATTAGCCGCTGCACAATTGCAATTGCTTGGGTAGACAGTGGAATCACATAAGGTGGGATCTCATCCCCCTGGGTTCGAACACGGCTCCGGAGTTGCTTGACACCCTCCGGCGGCACCAACCAGATCCCTTTGTCGAGGTCGAATTGATCTGGCCTCGCCGCCCTTAGCTCTCCTGTACGTACCCCTGTCAACAGCAATAGAAGAATACCAAGCCGTGTCGCTTCTGCACAACCATAGTGGGCTACGGCCCTGAGTAGTCCTGGAAGTTCATTTACCTGGAGGAAGGGATTATGGCGAACTGGTCGCGGCGTCTCGGCAACGATATCAAGGTCTGCTGCTGGGTTCACATCAACAAGCCCTTCCGCCATAGCAAAACGAAAGATCTGGTTGAGCCAGGTGCGCACCTTTCGAGCAGAGACCAGCGCCCCTCTACGCTCAATTCGCCTAATGAGCTCCAGCACGTCACCACGAGAAATATCTGAGATCGGAAGATCGCCCAAGCACGGCAGCATGTCCTTCTTCAGGTATTTACTGGCTTGCCCTGCACTGCCCTTCTTACTTTTCGTCAGCTTTTTACTTCGGAACTCATGCCAGCGACCAGCAACCGCTTCAAACGTGTTGTTGGCGGCGTGAGAGGCTTTTTGGCGCTCGGCGCGACGATGTGAGCGGGGATCGATATTGTTGGCCACCAGCGCACGTGCAGCCTCTCTCCGCTGGCGAGCCTCCTTGAGGCTAACGTCAGGATAGGTGCCGAGGGAAATGCGCAATTGCTTGTCATGCCAATAGAAACGGAAATGCCAGCGTTTCGAACCCGTCGTAGGCACTTGCAGAGATAAGCCATCCCCATCAGTTAACGTATAAGGCTTGCTGGCGGGCTTGGCTTGCTTGATCGCTGTATCTGTCAGAGCCATCAGACACCTCCTATTGGATCAAGGAGGGGAATACAACCCAGCGGTAGACGGACCAATACGAAAATTGATGCGCAAGGAATCGTAAAAGGCTGTGCCAGCGGTGTACTTAAATGTGTACTTAAAAACCGTGGCTGAAGATGGATTCCAGTGGAATTCAGAAAACGAAAAAAGCGGCTCAAGGCCGCTATTTCCGTAGCTTCCAGGCGTTCAGTGGGCCTTAGTGGAAGCAAATATGGCGCAGCGGACGGGACTCGAACCCGCGACCCCCGGCGTGACAGGCCGGTATTCTAACCGACTGAACTACCGCTGCGCGTAACACTTAGAGCGAGTTGGTGGGTGATGACGGGATCGAACCGCCGACCCGCTGCTTGTAAGGCAGCTGCTCTCCCAGCTGAGCTAATCACCCTTCACTCTCGGTGTGGCGCGCATTCTACGGAGCGACCTAACCTCTGGCAAGCACTTTTTTAAATAATTTTTATAATCCTTCCAAAGGCTTAGCACAGGGTTGGCCGCGAGGTAATAGCAGCGAATAATGCCCCACTTTTTACCGAAGGAGAGATTCACCTCATGTGGTTCAAAAACCTGCTTGTCTACCGCCTGACCCAGGATCTGCCTTTTGACGCCGAAGCACTGGAAACCGCTTTGGCCACCAAACCGGCCCGTGCCTGTGCCAGCCAAGAGTTGACCACTTACGGTTTCGTCGCCCCTTTCGGCAAAGGCGAAGACGCACCTCTGGTGCACGTCAGCGGCGACTTCCTGCTGATTTCTGCCCGTAAAGAAGAACGCATCCTGCCGGGTAGCGTTGTGCGTGATGCATTAAAGGAGAAGGTCGACGAGATCGAAGCCGAGCAAATGCGCAAGGTCTATAAGAAGGAACGCGAGCAGATCAAGGATGAAATCATCCAGGCGTTCCTGCCGCGTGCCTTTATTCGTCGTTCGTCGACCTTCGCCGCTATTGCGCCGAAACAGGGCCTGATTCTGGTCAACTCGGCCAGCCCGAAACGCGCTGAGGATTTGCTGTCGACCCTGCGTGAAGTAATCGGCACCCTGCCGGTACGTCCGCTGACGGTGAAAACCGCACCTACCGCTGTGATGACCGACTGGGTCACCACGCAGAAGGCTGCCGACAACTTCTTCGTGCTGGATGAATGCGAACTGCGCGACACCCACGAAGATGGCGGGATTGTGCGTTGCAAACGTCAGGACCTGACCAGCGATGAAATCCAGCTGCACCTGAGCACCGGCAAAGTCGTGACCCAGCTGTCCCTGGCATGGCAGGACAAACTGTCCTTCGTGCTTGACGACAAGATGACCGTCAAGCGTCTGAAGTTCGAAGACCTGTTGCAGGATCAAGCGGAACAGGACGGCGGCGACGAGGCCTTGGGTCAACTGGACGCCAGCTTCACCCTGATGATGCTGACCTTCGGTGAATTCCTGCCAGAGCTGTTTGAAGCACTGGGCGGTGAAGAGATTCCGCAGGGGATTTAAACACCACTGGTCACCTGTAGGAGCTGCCGAAGGCTGCGAAGCAATTTACCTGTTAAACCGCTTCGCAGCCTTCGGCAGCTCCTACAGCTTTACGTATCCAGCCAGATGACGCCCCCTCCCCCAACCTAATAAGAAAGGAACCCGCCATGCGTGCATTGGCAACCTTGAGTCGTTTTGTCGGTAATACCTTTGCGTACTGGGTGCTTCTGTTCGCCATATTGGCCTTCGTGTTCCCCCAAGCGTTCATCGGGCTCAAGCCCCTCATCGTCCCGTTGCTGGGTCTGGTGATGTTCGGCATGGGTCTCACCCTGAAGCTTGAAGACTTTTCCGAAGTGGCCCGCAATCCATGGCGTGTAGCCCTGGGTGTGGTTGCGCACTTCGTGATCATGCCCGGCGTGGCATGGTTGTTGTGTCAGGTGTTTAGCTTGCCGCCAGAAATCGCCGTCGGCGTGATTCTGGTGGGTTGCTGCCCGAGCGGTACCTCGTCCAACGTTATGGCATGGCTGGCCAAGGGTGACCTGGCGCTGGCCGTGGCCATTGCAGCGGTCACCACCCTGCTCGCTCCGCTGCTGACGCCCACCCTGATCTGGTTCCTCGCCTCGGCCTGGTTGCCGGTGTCCTTCATGGATATGTTCTGGTCGATCCTGCAACTGGTCATGCTGCCCATCGTGCTTGGCGTGTTGGCACAACGCCTGCTGGGTGCCCGCGTCGCTTACGCGATTGACGTGCTGCCACTTATTTCCGTGGTCAGCATCGTGATGATCGTCTGCGCCGTCGTTGCAGCCAGCCAGGCAAAAATCGCTGAGTCCGGCTTGCTGATCATGGCTGTGGTGATCCTGCACAACACTTTCGGCTTCCTGCTGGGTTACTTCACCGGCAAGGTGTTCAAACTGCCGCTGCCTCAGCGTAAATCCCTGGCACTTGAAGTCGGCATGCAGAACTCAGGTCTCGGTGCCGCACTGGCCAGTGCGCACTTCTCGCCGCTGGCGGCTGTGCCGAGCGCGCTGTTCAGCGTGTGGCACAACATCTCCGGGGCATTGTTGTCGACGTACTTCCGCAAGATGAAGGATGAAGATGAGCCGGTGAAGACTGGGTCGGCTATTAATTGATCAGGCAAAAATTCACATGTCTGTGGATTGAAATGTAACCCCTGTGGGAGCTGGGCTTGCCCGCGATGCATGAGACGCGACTTGAAGACATACCGCGTTATCGTTTATCGCGGGCAAGCCCAGCTCCCACAGGGTCATCAGGCACCACCCCGGCGCACCACGCCCGCATTGATGCACAAAATCTGAACCTCCCCTGAAATTGGTTCACCCACCCGCGAACCAATTACCGTTCATCCCCCTGAACCACCCCGCCGAACCTTTGCACATTGGCCCGACAACGCTGATCGCTAGCAATCTCCAGGCATATAGAGCCTGAAAAACTATCGAACCAATTTCCATTGGCATCGCTCTTGCACCAGCCCTCTTGCCTCGAATCACTGCCTACAGGCAGCTCAGGGCATCTTTTTCTGGTCTGGCGCGAGTACCACGATGCAAAGGTTCGACCCTGACACGCCCATCGATAACTCTTCGAAACTGGCGCTGGATGCCTTACGGCAGATCGTTGCTCAGCATGCGGCGTTCCCCCAACGGGCGCTGCCTACCGAGCGCGATCTGGCTACCGATTTCGGTGTCAGCAGGCGCGCGATTCGTCGCGCGCTGGCAGTGCTGGAAGCCGAAGGCCAGATCTGGCGGCGGCAAGGCAAAGGGACCTTTGTCGGCCCGACGCCACCCAGCGCGGCCATGAGTTTTGCCCGGCTTTCCGGGCGGACCAATTTCAGCGAGGTTATGGAAGCGCGTCTGCATCTGGAGCCCGCGCTGGCCTCACTCGCCGCAGTGCGGGCCAATGGCGAGCAGATGGCGATCCTGCGCCGCCTTGCCGAGCGCACCACTCGCCAGCAGGAAGCCGAGCATCCCGATGCCGAAGGCATTGAGCTCTGGGACAGCTCCCTGCACCGCGCCATTGCTGAAGCGGCGGGCAATCGGTTGATGCTGGATATTTTCGAAATGCTCGATGCGATTCGTCTGGACCCGGCCTGGCGCGATCTGCGTCAACGGGCGCGTAACGCCGACCGCCTCGACACTTACAGCCACGATCACGACGACATCGTCAGTGCCATCGAAACCCGCGACCCGATCAAGGCCGCTACCGCCATGCGCGGCCATTTGCGGGCGTTGCAACAGGCGCTGGATAACGTCATCAATCAAGACCTGGAGGCCAGCTTATGAGCGCCACCGCCTCAACCACCGATAACACAGTCCTCAGCGTCAGCGACCTGACCGTTCGCTTCGCCGGTGCGCCCGCCAATGTGGTCGACGGCGTGTCGTTCTCCGTCAAGCGCGGCAAGACCCTGGCCATCGTCGGCGAATCCGGCTGTGGCAAGAGCGTGACCTCCATGGGACTGATGGGCCTGTTACCCGCCACCGCAAAAGTTGCCGCGAGCGATTCGTTGCTGATTGATGAAGCCTTGCTGGGCATGTCCGAAGAGCGCTTGCTGGACGTGCGCGGCAATCGCATGGCGATGATTTTTCAGGAGCCGATGACGTCACTGAACCCGGTCTTCACTATCGGCGAGCAGATCGCCGAAAGCGTGATTCGCCATCAAGGCTTTTCGGACAAGGAAGCCCGGCAGCGGGCGCTGGAAATGCTCGAAAAAGTCCGCGTACCGGACGCCCGCCAGCGACTGGATGCCTACCCTCACGAACTCTCTGGCGGCATGCGTCAGCGGGCAATGATCGCCATGGCGCTGGCCAACGATCCAGCGCTGATCATTGCTGACGAGCCGACCACCGCACTGGACGTGACTATTCAGGCGCAGATCCTCTCGCTGGTCGCCAACCTGCAGAACGAAACCGGCACCGCGATGATTCTGATCACCCACGATTTGGGCGTGGTCGCCGAAGTCGCCGACGACGTGATGGTGATGTACGCCGGTCGCGTGGTGGAAAGCGGCCCGGTGAAGACTCTGTTCGACGATCCGCAGCATCCGTACACCATTGGCCTGATGGGTTCGATGCCATCGATTGGGCCTCGTGAAGGTCGCCTGGCAACGATCAATGGTCGCGTACCGACACCGGCAGAAATGCCGAGCGGTTGCCGCTTCGCCGGGCGCTGCCCTTTTGTCATCCAGCGATGCCGGGAAGAGCGACCGCCGCTGCTTGAACTGTCTCCCGGACACTTCGCCGCGTGCATCCGCGCCCCCTTGGAACAGCATGTGGGAGTCAGTGCGTGAGCCTTTCCGAACGAGACATCGCCGAGCGTACCAACCCCGACAGCAGCACGCAGAAACCCATTCTGGAAGGCATCGGCCTGAGCAAGCACTTCGCGGTGGAAAGCGGTCTTTTCCAGCCAAAGAAGCCACCCGTGCAAGCGGTCAATCAGGTAAACCTGTCGGTTCGCAAAGGCGAAACGCTGGCGTTGGTGGGAGAGTCCGGATCGGGCAAATCAACCCTTGGCCGCTTGCTGCTCAACCTGCTGCAACCAACTGCGGGCGACGTGATTTACGAAGGCCGAAACCTGGCCAACCTGTCGGCGGAAAAGCTGCGTCAGGTACGCCGCGACTTGCAGATCATTTTCCAGGACCCGTTCGCATCGCTGAACCCGCGCATGACGGTGGAATCCATCGTCGGCGAACCGATCTGGCTGCACAGCGAAGCCAGTCGCAGCGACCGTCAGGCCAAGGTCGCCGAACTGCTGCGTACGGTTGGTCTGGCCCCGGAACACGGCGGTCGCCATCCTCACGAATTCTCCGGTGGTCAGCGCCAGCGTATCGGTATTGCTCGCGCATTGGCTTCCGAGCCGCGGCTGATCCTCGGCGACGAGCCGGTGTCGGCACTGGACGTTTCGGTGCAGGCGCAAGTGGTCAACCTGCTGGAAGACCTCAAGCATCAGTTCGGCCTGACCCTGGTGATTGTCGCCCACGGGCTGGCCGTAATCCGCCACATGAGCGACCGGGTCGCGGTGATGTATCTGGGTGAAATCGTCGAGCTGGCGCCGGTCAACGCGCTGTTCGAAAACCCTTTGCATCCCTATACCCAGGCGCTGATGGCCGCCGTACCGGTGAGCCACCCGGATTTGCGTCAGCCGCGCCCTTTGCTCGGCGGCGATATGCCCAGCCCGAGCCGCCCGCCTTCCGGTTGCCGTTTTCATACCCGTTGCCCCCATGCCCGCGCGCTGTGCAAAGAGGCCGTGCCGGTCATGGAAACCGTCGAGGCGGAGCGCCAGGTGGCCTGCCACTTCTGGCGTGAAATCGCCAACGCGGGCAGCGGCACCTTGATCCTTCCGACACCCAGCGCTGCCTACACCCAGCGCCTGAATCTGTTCAAGAACCATCAATCCCTTGCAGTGGAGAGCCAGCCATGAAAATCGCACGCGTCATGACAGGAACATTGTTATTGCTGGCCGCCAACGCCGCCTTTGCCGAATCGACCTTGCGCATCGGCATTCAGGACGATCCCGATGTGCTGGATCCGCATCGTTCACGCACCTATTCCGGCCGTCTGGTGTACACCGCGTTGTGCGACAAGCTGGTGGACGTCAACCCGGACCTGACCTACGCGCCACAGCTGGCCACCGCCTGGAACTGGAGTGAGGACGGCAAAACCCTGACCATGACCTTGCGCGAAGGCGTGACCTACCACGATGGCGAACCTTTCGATGCGGCCTCGGTGAAGTTCAACCTGGACCGCGCCCGCACCCTGCCCGACTCCCTGCGCAAAAGCGAGCTGGCGTCGGTGGACAGCGTTGAAGTGATCGACACGAAAACCGTCGCCATCAAACTCAAGCAAGCCGATGCCACGCTGGTTTCACAGCTCTCGGACCGGGCCGGGATGATGCTCGCACCAAAAGCCGCTCAGGGCGAATTCGCGTCCAAACCTGTCTGCTCAGGTCCTTACAAATTCGTCCAGCGCGTGCAGCAGGATCGCATCGTGCTGGAGCGTTTTGACAACTACTGGAACAAGCAGGCGTATCACTTCGACAAAGTCGTGTTCCTGCCGATTCCTGATACCTCGGTACGCTTGGCCAACCTGCGCTCTGGCGATCTGGACATCATCGAGCGCGTCGCGCCGACCGACGTGAAAACCGTCAAGGGCGACAGCAAGCTGGCGATCTACAACACGCCTGGCCTGGGCTACATGCAGTTGATGTTCAACATCGGCAACGGCGAAAAAGCCAACACGCCGATGGGCAAAGACAAGCGCGTCCGCAAAGCATTCGAGTTGTCCATCGACCGCGATGCGATCAACCAGGTGGTGTTCGAAGGCCTCTACGCGCCAAGCGCCCAACCGTTCCCGAAAAACAGCCCGTACTACGATCAGGCACTGCCGATCCCGGCTCGGGACGTCGAGAAAAGCAAGGCGCTGCTGGCCGCGGCCGGTGTGAAGCTGCCGTTGGCGGTAGACCTGAAAGTGGCCAACAACCCTATCGCGCAGCAGGTCGGGCAGATCATTCAGGCCATGGCTGAAGAAGCGGGCTTCAAGGTCAATCTGATTGCCACTGAATACGCCACGATGCTTAGCGAACAGCAAAGCGGCAATTTCCAGATCGGCATGAGCGCCTGGTCGGGCCGTCCTGATCCTGATGGCGACATTCACCAGTTCGTGACCTGCAAAGGTGGCCAGAACGACGGCAAATACTGCAACGCCAAGCTCGACGAACTGCTGAACAAGGCGCGCACCGTCAACGACGTTCCACAACGTCAGGCGCTGTACAACGAAGCATTGCGTCTGCTGGCCGACGAAGTGCCGACCGCGTACCTGTATTTCGACCCACGCATCATTGCCATGCGTAACAACGTGACTGGCTTCGTGCCAAACCCGGACGGCCTGATTCGTCTGGCTAACGTCGCGTTCAAACCATGACTGACGGACGCACCTGCGAGGTTCCGGCATGCTGATGTTTATCCTGCGACGCCTGCTCAGCTCAATTCCGACGCTGATTCTGGTTTCGCTGTTCGTCTTCACCCTGCAGAAGCTGCTGCCGGGTGACCCGGTGCTGGCCATGGCCGGGGAAGAACGCGATCCGGCGGTCATGGAATACCTGCGCGACAAGTACCGGCTCGATGACCCGATCCCGTTGCAGTACCTGAACTGGGTCGGAAACGTGCTGACCGGCGACTTCGGCACCTCGTTGCGCACTGAGCAACCGGTGACCACGCTGCTGGCGTCCAAGTTGCCGGTGACCATTGAGCTGGCGGTGCTGGCCTTGCTGATTGCGTTGCTGATCGGCATCCCCACCGGGATTATCTCGGCGGTGCGCAAAGGCACCGCCGTGGATTACGGAGCCAACGTGGTGGCACTGTCGGGGATTTCCATTCCGCACTTTTGGCTAGGCATCCTGCTGATCATGATCTTCGCGGTGAAACTGCAATGGCTGCCCGCCTCTGGTTTCGTGCCCATGGGCGAGGATTTCGGGCAAAACCTGAAGACATTGATTTTGCCAGCCTTCGTATTGGGTGCCGGGTTGTCGGGGATTCTCATGCGCCACACCCGTAGCGCCATGCTCGAAGTGTTGCGTACCGACTACGTCCGTACTGCCCGGGCCAAAGGGTTGTTCCCGCGCACGGTGATTCTCAAACACGCGCTGCGCAACGCGCTGATGCCCATCGTGACGCTGACCACGTTGCTGTTCGGTGAACTGCTTGGCGGCGCAGTACTCACCGAGCAGGTGTTCAGTATTCCGGGCTTCGGCAAGATGATCGTCGATGCCGTGTTCAATCGTGATTACGCCGTGGTGCAAGGCGTGGTGTTGTGTGTCGCGATTGGCTTCCTGATGCTGAACTTGCTGGCCGACGTGCTTTACCGTCTGATCAACCCGCGCCTGAGGACTGCCTGATGACCGCTATTGCCAGCCTCCCGCACAGCGCGATCCTGCCCCGCAGCCGCTCGCCGTTCCTGAAGAAATTCCTCGCCAACAAAGGCGCGGTGATTGGCGCGGCGGTGTTACTGCTGTTTGTCCTGGCAGCCCTTCTGGCGCCCTGGATTGCTCCCCATGACCCGCTGAAAGCCAACTTCCTCGCCGTGCGTAAAGCGCCCTCGCTGATGTACTGGCTGGGCACCGACGAACTGGGCCGGGATCTGTTTTCGCGGTTGCTGTTTGGCGCTCGCAGTTCGCTGCTGGCCGGTGGTGTTTCGGTGGCCATCGCCATGTTTATCGGCGTGCCCCTGGGCCTGCTGGCCGGGTACTTCGGCGGCAAGCTGGACATGATCATTTCCCAGGTCATGGAAGCGCTGCTGTCCTGCCCGTTTCTGGTACTGGCCATCGCACTGGGCGCGTTTCTCGGCCCAAGCCTGACCAACGCGATGATCGCCATCGGCCTCTCCGCCATGCCGATCTTCGCCCGGCTGACCCGCGGTCAGGTGCTGTCGATCAAGCACGAGGATTATCTGGAAGGTGCACGCGCTATTGGCCTGCCGGATCGCTGGATCATCCTGCGTTACGTGCTGCCCAACGTGATGTCGCCGCTGGTGGTGCAAGCAACGCTGACCATTGCTTCGGCGATTCTGGCCGAAGCCAGCCTGTCGTTCCTCGGCCTGGGCCAGCAACCACCCTCGCCGTCCTGGGGCTCGATGCTCAATACTGCAAAGAATTTCATGGAGCAGGCTCCGTGGATATCGATTGCGCCCGGCGTGGCGATCTACATCACGGTCCTGTGTTTCAACCTGCTGGGTGACGGCCTGCGCGATGCGCTGGACCCCAAAGGCTAAACCTTTCGTTATTCTGCCAAAGAGAAACGCATATGTTCGATGATCTGGATTACAGCCAACCTTACGCTTCGGCACGTTCGCCGGTGATGGGCAACAACATGGTCGCCTGCTCCCAGCCACTGGCCGCTCAGGCCGGGCTGGACATGCTGCGCAAGGGCGGCAACGCGGTCGACGCCGCTATCGCTGCGGCCATGGTGCTCACCGTGGTCGAGCCCACTGGTTGCGGGATTGGCAGCGATGCCTTCGCTATTGTCTGGGACGGCAACAAGCTGCAAGGTCTGAACGCTTCCGGTCGCGCACCGCAGGCCTGGACGCCCGAGTATTTCGCTGGCCAGAGCCAGATGCCGCAACGTGGCTGGCCTGCGGTCAGCGTGCCGGGTGCGGTATCAGCCTGGGTCGAGTTGTCCGAGCGTTACGGCAAACTGCCGTTCGCCACACTGGCTGAACCGGCGATTGGCTATGCCCGCGATGGCTATCAGGTCACGCCTATCATCGCCGAGCTGTGGAAGCGCGGCTCGCAGTTGCTCAAGGATCAACCGGGCTTTGCCGAGTGTTTCATGCCGGATGGCAAGGCGCCGCTGGCTGGCGAGAAAATCAAACTCAAGGACCACGCCCGCACCCTGGAACTGATCGCCCAAACCAAGGGCGAAGCGTTCTATCGTGGTGAACTGGCAGAGGCAATCATTGCCCATGCCAACGCCAATGGCAGCGTCATGAGCCTCGACGATCTGGCAACGCACACCGTGGACTGGATCGAAACACTGTCAGTGCCGTATGCCGGTGCCGTCGTTCATGAACTGCCACCGAATGGCCAGGGCATTGCAACGCTTGCCGGTTTAACCATGCTTGAAGCGCTGGGTGTCGGCGAGCATCCGGTGGACAGCCTTGAAACCGTTCACCCAGTGCTTGAAGCCATGAAACTGGCCTTGGCTGACCTGGACGAACACGTCGCCGACAGCGATCACATGCGTGTACCTTCCGAGGATTTGCTGGGCAAGGCCTACCTGATGGAGCGCGCCGGACTGGTGACTGATCAGGCTGCGAATCCGGGGCACGGCTCGCCAAAACCGGGTGGCACGGTGTACCTGTCAGCAGCCGATGAAAGCGGCATGATGATCTCGTTCATCCAGTCCAACTATATGGGCTTCGGTTCCGGTGTTGTTGTGCCAGGTACCGGCATCAGCATGCAGAACCGTGGCGCAGGCTTCTCGCTTGATCCGCAGCACGTTAATTACGTGGCACCGCGCAAGCGCCCGTTCCACACCATCATCCCCGGCTTTGTGATGAACGCCGACGGTACGCCGTTGATGTCCTTCGGCTTGATGGGCGGTCCAATGCAGGCGCAGGGTCATTTGCAGATGATGATGCGCATTCTGCGTTACAAACAGAACCCGCAGGCCGCTGCCGATGCCCCGCGCTGGAGGATCGAATCTGGTCTGAAGGTTGCCGTGGAGCGTGCGTTTGACCCTGAAGTGGTCAAAGCCCTGCGCGCCAAAGGTCATGACATTGATGTCGAAGAGCCAAGTGGCGTGTTTGCCTTTGGCGGCGCCCAGATCATCCAGCGTACGGCGCATGGGTATGTGGGCGGGACTGATCCGAGGAAGGATGGGTTGGTGGCGGCTTATTGAGCCTAAGCTAACGCAATCCAGCTGAAAACTTTGTAGCCCTTATCGCGGGCAAGCCTCGCTCCCACAGGAGAATGTTATTTTCATGTGGGAGCGAGGCTTGCCCGCGATAAGGGTGCTGCGGACCAAGGTATTTTCCAGCCCTCACAACCCGTGTAGCCTCTGCACTTTGAACATCCTTGAGCACATCTCTCATGACGCTTTCGAAGATCAAACAAGCCAGCCTGATCGCCCTCCTCTGTTTCAGCGCACTGCTGCATGCCGCGCCGCAAACCATCGACGTCTACCGCGACCCGAATTGCGGTTGCTGCACCAAGTGGATGGCGTACCTCAAGGAAAACGGTTTTACCGTGAATGATCATCCTGAAGACAATATGAGCGCGGTGAAGGAAAAACTCGGCGTGCCCGAGAAACTGGGCTCATGTCATACCGGCGTGATCAATGGCAAGTTTGTCGAAGGTCATGTGCCGGTTTCAGAGATCCGTGAACTCGTGGCCCAGAAAGACCTGATCGGCGTCGCTGCACCCGGCATGCCGATGGGTTCGCCGGGTATGGAGTCGGGTAATCGAAGAAGCGCCCATCAGATTATTGGTCTGACGGCTTCGGGTGAAGAGCGGGTCGTGGCGGACTACCCGGCGCAGTGAGTAGTCCCCTGACTGACACTTCATTGAGGCAAACAGACATCCTGTGGGAGCTGAGCTTGCTCGCGATAAGGCTGGACGCGATCTAAAGTGAACCGCGTCCAGCCTTATCGCGAGCAAGCTCGGCTCCCAACATGGTATTTTTT